>JALNWC010000486.1 GCA_023231075.1 Rhodoferax sp. | reverse complement strand
TATGAGCGCTTCGCCCTGCAAGCGACTGCACTTGATATTCGCACCGCCTTCATCAACCAGCCGATTGAAGTGCGCGAGTTGCGCTCGCAGTTCGAATCGTGGCTGAAGCTTGAAGGAGAACACGCGCTGCTCATGGTCCGTTTCGGCCACGGCCCCACGGCACCCTTCAGCCTGCGTCGCCCAATTGACGATGTGATTACTGTGGACTGGGCAGCGGGATGACCACATGACAGCTATGCATAGTGCGGCAACAAGGCGTTCCAGCCGACGCAAAAAGCCGCGCGGCTGAGCTTTGTTGGGCATTTTTGGCAGTCCCTCCCAGTTGCTTGACAATCGTACGCATTAGCGTACTATATGGCTTCTTTGAAGGAGCACGAAATGAACACACTTACCGCCAGCGAAGCGCGCGCCAACCTGTACCGGCTCATCGATCAAACTGTTGAGTCTCATGAGCCGATCATCATTTCCGGAAAACGCGCCAGTGCCGTGCTGCTTTCCGCAGAAGATTGGAGCGCAATTCAAGAAACCCTGTACATGTTGGCCGTGCCTGGCATGCGCGAGTCCATCAAGGAGGGCATGGCCGAGCCTCTTGCAAAAAGTTCGAAAGTGCTTGAGTGGTGAGCTGGGAAATTGTTTATTCCAGGCAAGCCATGAAGGACGCCAGGAAGCTTGCGGCAAGTGGTCTGAAGCCAAAGGCACAAGAATTGCTCGCGGCTCTTGCCAACGACCCATTTCAAAATCCACCACCCTTCGAAAAGTTGGTCGGTGATCTTGCTGGCGCCTACTCTCGACGCATCAATATTCAGCACCGCATGGTGTACGAGGTCTTTACCCAAGAGAAGGCGGTTCGTATCCTGCGTATGTGGACACACTATGGGTAACCCTGCTTAGACTTGACCAAGTACATCCCCAAACACGTTGACGAGCCCCGGGTTGAGGTTTTGCACGCACTGATGCGTGCGTGCCCCCTGGCTACATGGGTGACCCCGTCTGTCGTCATGGCGGGCCTGCGCGCGCAGGCCGATGCCCATTCGCAGGTTATGACCGCGCTGATAAAAGTAAAATCGACCGGTGCTTAAACAACGAACCCTCAAAACATTGACGCGCGCCGTGGGCATGGGGCTGCACAGCGGCCAGCGCGTGGAAATCACCTTGCGCCCGGCGCCGCCTGACACCGGCATTGTGTTCCGCCGTGTCGACCTGCCCGAGCCCGTCGATATTCCGGTGTCGGCGCTGGCCGTCACCGACACCCGCATGGCCTCGACCATTTCCACCGGCAATGTCAAGGTGCACACGGTCGAGCACCTGATGTCGGCCTGCGCCGGTCTGGGCGTGGACAACCTGTATGTGGACATCACCGCCGAAGAGGTGCCGATTCTGGATGGCTCGGCGGCCTCGTTTGTCTTTTTGCTGCAAAGCGCCGGCATTGAACTGCAAGACGCGCCCAAGCGCTTTGTTCGCGTGCTGGCCCCGGTGGAGGTGCGCCAGGGCGAGGGCGACAACGTCAAGTGGGCGCGGCTGGAGCCCTACCATGGCTACCGGCTCGGCTTCGAGATCGACTTCAGCCATCCGGCGGTGGACTCGACGGGCCAGAGCGTGTTGTTTGACATGAGCACGGGCTCCTATTCCAAAGACATTGCCCGCGCCCGCACCTTCGGCTTTACCAAGGATGTCGAGATGATGCGCGCCAATGGCCTGGCCCTGGGCGGTGGCCTGGACAACGCCATCGTGATGGACGACTACAAGGTGCTCAACGCCGGCGGGCTGCGCTACGACGACGAGTTTGTCAAACACAAAATCCTCGACGCCATGGGCGACCTGTACCTGCTGGGCAAACCCCTGCTGGCCAGCTACAGCGCGTTTCGCTCGGGCCATGCGCTCAACAACCTGCTGTTGCGCGAGCTGCTGACGCACCGCGCAGCCTGGGACGTGGTGACGTTCGAGGACGACAAGCTGGCCCCGGCTGGTTTTGCGCAACTGGCGCGCGCCTGGTAGGAGTCGACCATGCTCTTGTTTCGCTGGCTGGTCCTGTTGATGCTGCTGGGCGCCCCCTGGTGTCCTTCGGGTTCTATGCAGGGACCGGTGACCCGCGTTTCAAACGCTACGGCTGGTTGATCCTGAAATGGGCCTTGCTGTCGGCGTTTGGCTTTTTTGCCGTGCTGATTCTGGAGCGGGTGGTGTGAGTCCGGTGTGCGATCAGGCCCACAACCCTGCCTTTTTCCGGTTAAATTTGTCTTAACGCAGCTTTTCCGTCATTTTTAACTGGCAACATCGACCCCTATGAACAAAAAATCATCTTTGCTTTTGCGCCGTCTCCAGCGCGGCTTTACCCTGATCGAGTTGATGGTGGTGTTGCTCATCATCGGTGTGCTGGCCGCCTTGATCGTGCCCAATGTGCTGGACCGCGCCGACGATGCGCGCGTCACGGCGGCCAAAACCGATGTCGCCAACCTGATGCAGGCGCTCAAACTTTACCGTCTCGACAACCAGCGCTACCCCAGCGCCGAGCAGGGCTTGCAGGCACTGTTGGTCAAGCCCACCACGGCGCCGGTCCCTGCCAACTGGAAAAACTACCTCGACAAGTTGCCGCAAGACCCCTGGGGTCAGCCGTATGTCTATCTGAACCCGGGCATCAAGGGCGAAGTCGATGTGATGTCGTATGGCGCCGATGGCCAGTCCGGTGGCGAAGGCCGCGATGCAGACATCGGCAGCTGGCAGCCCTGAGGGATGCAGAAATGCCAAATATCCCATTTCTGGCGGCACTGGCGGGCGCATTGCGTCGTTGCTACTCGCTTGTGTGGCATAGCCACACGGCACTCGCAGCGCCTAGCACTGCATCCCGCCAG
>JALNWC010000485.1 GCA_023231075.1 Rhodoferax sp. | reverse complement strand
TCCGCACCGGACGCGCGCACGTCAAACGACACCACGGCGCCGCCCAGGCCGCTTTGCTGGCGCATGGCCAATTCGTGCTGCGGGTGCGAAACCAGGCCGGGGTAATAGACGTGGGCCACGTTGGGCTGCTGTTGCAGCCATTGCGCCAGGATGAGCGCACTGTCGCACTGGGCGCGCATGCGAATCGCCAGCGTTTCCATGCCTTTGGTAACGACCCAGGCATTGAAGGGCGACAGCACCATGCCCGCGGTACGGTTGATCGGCCAAAAGACGTCGTTGACATACTTGTGCGAGCAGCAAATGGCACCGGCCACCACCCTGCCCTGGCCGTCCAGGTACTTGGTGCCCGAATGAATCACAAAGTCGGCGCCAAATTCCACCGGGCGCTGCAGCGCGGGGGTGCAAAAGCAGTTGTCCACGGCCAGCAGCGCACCGCCGGCATGGGCCACCTCGGCCAGGGCCGCGATGTCGCAGATGTCGGTGAGCGGGTTGGTGGGGGTTTCGGCAAACAGCAGCTTGGTATTGGGTTTGAGCGCCGCGCGCCATTGCGCCACGTCGGTTTGCGAGACAAAGGTGGTTTCCACACCGAACTTGGCAAACTCCACGGCAAACAGGCGCAGCGTGGAGCCAAACACCGACTGCGAACACACCACATGGTCGCCGGCGCGCAACAGGCCCATGCCCAGCAAGAGCACGGCGGACATGCCGCTCGAGGTGGCCATGGCGGACTCGGTGCCTTCGAGGGCCGCCAGGCGCTGCTCCATGCCGGTCACGGTCGGGTTGCCGACGCGGGTGTAGGTGTAGCCGTCTTCCTCGTTGGCAAAACGCTTGCGCGCGGTCTCGGCGTCGGGCTGCACAAAACTGCTGGTCAGGTACAGCGCCTCACTGTTTTCACCATACTGGCTGGGCGCAATGCCGGCGCGCACCGCCAGCGTGTCACGGTGCAGGTTGTCGGGGAGTTTCTTGGCGGTCATGGTCAGTCTTCGTGATTGGGCAGGGCCAGGCGTGAGTTGTCTTCCAGGGTGTCATCGCCCTGGACACGGCTGGCGTTAAGCCGCTCGATGTCTTCCAGCGTGATGTCCCCGGTGACGTAGACACCGTCAAAACAGGACGCATCGAAGTCCTTGATGTTGGTGTTGAGCGAGCCGATCGCCTTTTTCATGCCATCGACATCCTGGTAAATCAGGGCGTCACAACCAATGATCTGGCGGATTTGCTCCACCGAGCGGTTGTGCGCCACCAGTTCATTTGAGGTGGGCATGTCGATGCCATAGACATTGGGGTAGCGCACCGGCGGGGCCGCGCTGGCCATGTACACCTTGTTGGCACCGGCATCGCGCGCCATTTGCACGATTTCCTTGGACGTGGTGCCGCGCACGATGGAGTCGTCCACCAGCAGCACATTGCGGCCCTTGAACTCGCTGGCGATGACGTTGAGCTTCTGGCGCACCGACTTTTTGCGCACCGATTGCCCCGGCATGATGAAGGTGCGACCGACATAACGGTTTTTGACAAAGCCTTCGCGGTAGGGCAAGCCCAGCAGCTGCGCCAGCTGGGCGGCGCTGGGCCGGCTGGATTCGGGGATCGGAATGACCACGTCGATCTGGTTGGGCGGCACCGTCGAGATCACCCGCTTGGCCAGCGATTCACCCAGGTTCAAACGGGCCTGGTAGACCGAGATGTCGTCCATCACCGAATCGGGCCGCGCCAGATAGACAAACTCGAAAATACAGGGGTTCAGCACCGGGTGATCGGCACACTGCTGCGCGTGCACCTGGCCTTGCAGGTCGATGAACACCGCCTCACCGGGCTGGATGTTGCGCTCAAACTTGTGGTTGGTCCCTTCCATGGCGACCGATTCGCTGGCCAGCATCACGGTGTCTTCGGCCGCGCCCATGCACAGCGGGCGAATGCCAAACGGGTCACGAAACGCCAGCACGCCATGACCGGCAATCAGCGCGATCACCGCATAGGAACCCTTGACGCGCCGGTGCACCTTGCGCACGGCCTCGAACAGGTCGTTGGGCGCCAGTGGCATGCCACGCGTGGTTTCGCCAATTTCGTGCGCCAGCACATTGAGCAGCACCTCGGAGTCGCTCTCGGTGTTGATGTGGCGGTGGTCGGCACTGAACAATTCAGCCTTGAGCGCGTGGGCATTGGTCAGGTTGCCGTTGTGCACCAGCACAATGCCAAACGGCGCATTGACATAAAAAGGCTGGGCTTCCTCTTCGCTGAAGGCATTGCCCGCGGTGGGGTAGCGCACCTGGCCGAGGCCGCAGTTGCCCGGCAAGGAGCGCATGTTGCGGGTACGAAACACGTCACGCACCATGCCCTTGGCCTTGTGCATGAAAAATTTGCGTTCCTGCTGCGTCACGATGCCCGCGGCATCCTGACCCCGGTGCTGCAACAGCAGCAGCGCGTCGTACAGGAGCTGATTCACCGGAGCGTTACTGACAACACCAACAATTCCACACATAGTTTTCCAATCTTTTCAACAACTTGTTCAGGCAGGCAAATACGTCACCACATCACGCGGCAAGCTGGGCTGCAGGGCGTGCCACACCGACAAGGAGGTCGCCACACCTCTGGACTGCTGCCAGGCGGGGCTGGCTTTAAAAGGTGTCATCGCAGCCAGCACGGTCGCCAGCAGCAGCAGAAAAACGCCCCGGACTGCACCAAAAGTTGCCCCCAAAACCCGATCCACCGGCCGCAAACCCACGCTCGCCATCAGCTTTTTCAGCAGCGCAGCCAGCAGGCCGCCGAACATGACCGTGGCAATGAAGACCAGCAGGAAACCGGCTGCGTAGCGCACCATGTCGCTGGCGCCGCTCATTGGCAAATAATGC
>JALNWC010000484.1 GCA_023231075.1 Rhodoferax sp. | reverse complement strand
GGGGCGTGGCCTGCCTGTGCGCGGCCTGCGTGAAAGCCAGCCAGGCATGAGCTGGCTCGATAAATTTCCGTTGCCCATTTTGATCGCGCTGGCCGCCTGGATGGCGGTGGCGCCGATCAGCCCGGAGCCGCATTTGCTTGAAAAACTGCGCATGCTGCGTCAGGGTGCGCTGCTGCACAGCGCGCCCATCGTGCTGTTGCTGCTGCGGCGCAAGTTCATGGTTCGCTGTCGGGCGCCTGCGCCGGATCATGCCGCGCCGGATAATGGCGTTTTGATTGATTAACCAGCCACCCCTCGTGGCCCAAGCCCATGCCTCCTGAAAACTCACCTTTGACGCCTGCCCCTGCGGCAGCCCCGGCGCGCCCCGAGCCGCGCCTGACCAGCCTGTCGCATGGCGGCGGTTGCGGTTGCAAGATCGCGCCCGGCGTGCTGTCGAGCATTCTCAAGGGCACCACCGTCATGCCGATGCCCAAGGAGTTGCTGGTGGGCATCGAGACCGCCGACGACGCGGCGGTGTACCAGCTCAACGACACGCAGGCCTTGATTGCCACCACCGACTTTTTCATGCCGATCGTCGATGACCCGTTTGACTTTGGCCGCATTGCCGCCACCAACGCCATCAGCGACGTGTATGCCATGGGCGGCACGCCGATCATGGCGCTGGCGCTGGTGGGCATGCCGATCAGTGTGCTGTCGGTCGAGACCATCGGCAGGATTCTTGACGGCGGCGCCAGTGTCTGCCGCGCCGCCGGCATCCCGATTGCCGGGGGCCACACCATCGACTCGGTCGAGCCCATTTATGGCCTGGTGGCCATGGGCCTGATGCACCCCGGCCGGGTCAAGCGCAACGCCAGCGCGCAGGTGGGCGACCGCCTGATTCTGGGCAAGCCGTTGGGCGTGGGCGTGCTGTCGGCGGCGCTCAAGAAAGACAAGCTGGATGCCGCAGGCTACGCCGAGATGATGCGTGTCACCACCCAGCTCAACACGCCCGGCCCGGCGCTGGCCGCGCTCGATGGCGTGCATGCCATGACCGACGTCACCGGTTTTGCGCTGGCCGGCCATGTGCTGGAGATGGCGCGGGGTGCCGGGTGCACGGTGCAACTGGATTGGCAAAACGTGCCGTTTTTGAGCGGTGTACGCGCGCTGGCGCTTGCGGGTTGCATCACCGGGGCCTCGGGCCGCAACTGGGCAGCGTATGGCCACGAAGTGTGTTTGCCCGCCGGTTTTTCAGAGGTCGAGCAAGCCCTGCTGACCGACCCGCAAACCAGCGGCGGCCTGCTGGTGAGCTGCGCGCCGTCCGAGGTCGCGCAGGTGATGGCGGTGTTCCGGGCGCATGGTTTTGCCGACGCGGCCGACATCGGCGAGGTGACCGCCTTCAATGGCGCGACCCGCCTGGTGCTCTGAGCCCGTTTGCCTGCCATCCATCGGGCGCCACCGGGTTCGGCCTCACCCGCGGCTTCATGCGCTTGGGTTTCGGGTACCGGGCCGCCAGCGCCGTGTTGACCGGATTTCATTGAAACGCCTTCCAGCCCCACCAGAGGCGCGTGGCCGCGGTGATGGCACCTAAAGCGGCAAAGCCATAGGCCAGTTCGATGAACAGGCCCGGCCAGACGCACATGGCCATGAAACAGAGCAGGGTTTCGCCGGCTTCGGTCAAGCCGCCCAGAAAATAAACCTAAAAACGGCAGTTGGATGCGCCCGCCGGTGCCGTGATCGGGGTGCCAGGCAAGGCGCGACGACGCGGCGGGCTCATGCCCGCAAGGAGGAGTAACGCCGCATGGCGCCCCGAGCGCGGTGCTGGCGGGTGCATAGCGCTCTCACCCACAAGGTGAACGCCATCGAAGACGTCAACGCTCGATTTCATGCGGCTTGGCCAGGGATACAAAGCGGTCAACTGCCGTTTCTAGGTTAAAAGGACTTGTTGGGCGTGGCCAGGTTGCCCAGGCCGCGTTTGGCCGCCATCACGGCAAAGGCCAGCGGAATGCTGGCGTAGGACACAAAGTCCAGCGCGATGTCCGGAAAACCACCGGCATCCGTGGCCTGGGCCAGGCTGGGCGATCGGTTAAGCTTGTTGGCCCTGAGCATAGCGGCATCCAGGTGCCCGCCTGGCATCACCTGGCGCTTCTTGTGGAACGCGTGTCATTGATTGGAGATCCGGATGAAGAAAACCCTTGTGGCCCTGCTGCTGTTGACCAGTGCTGGCGCCTTTGCTCAAACCAGTCCGGCCAAGCAGGCGCTGGTGGACAAACTGTTGAGCCTGCAGCGTCCGGCCATCGAGAAAACCGCGCAGGTCATGGCCGAACGCCCGGCGCTGCAGATGAGGCAGCGGGCCGGTATCGCCTTGCAAACCCGCGTGGCCCCTGAAAAACGCGAAGCGGTGGCCAAGGAACTTCAGGCCGATCTGAAAAACTATGCCGACGAGGTGGTGCCCTTGATGCAACAGCACGCGGTCAAACTCGCGCCTGCGACGGTGGGTGTGATGCTGGCGGAAAAATTTACCGAGAATGAGCTCAAGCAACTCATCGCCATCATCGAGTCCCCGGTGAACCGCAAATTTTTGCAAATGGGTGGCGAGATGCAAAAAGCCCTGGCTGAAAAACTGGTGGCTGACATGCGGGTGAAGGTCGACCCCAAGATCAAGGCGCTGGCCGCCGCCATGGACAAGCACCTGGGTTTGCCGACGGTTGCGGCCAACTCGGCCAATGGCTCCTGAACGGGCCAGACGTGCTATTGATCCGTCGGCCCGTGAAAAATATAGTTACTAAGTGTTTACCCTCGATTTCCAACTTGGCGCCAAATTCATCAGAAAACTGTAAGCAAGTCCCGTGATAGTCCATCCCGCAACACG
>JALNWC010000483.1 GCA_023231075.1 Rhodoferax sp. | reverse complement strand
CAATACAGCCACAAACCCACCGACTAAAATCATAAATTAACTCAGACCTTGTCTAGCCCCAAGCCCTCCTCATGACCCAGTTCGCTAAAGAAACCCTGCCCACCAGTCTTGCCGACGAGATGCGCCGCAGCTACCTGGATTACGCCATGAGCGTGATCGTCGGGCGGGCCCTGCCGGATGCCCGTGACGGCCTCAAACCGGTGCACCGGCGCGTGCTGTTTGCCATGCACGAACTCAACAACGACTGGAACAAGGCCTACAAGAAATCAGCCCGTATCGTGGGTGACGTCATTGGTAAGTACCACCCGCACGGCGACCAATCGGTGTACGACACCATTGTGCGCATGGCGCAGGACTTTTCCATGCGCCACATGCTGGTGGACGGCCAGGGCAACTTCGGTTCGGTCGACGGCGACAACGCGGCCGCCATGCGTTACACCGAAATTCGCCTGGCCAAAATCGCCCACGAACTGCTGGCCGACCTGGACAAGGAAACCGTCGACTTTGGTCCCAACTACGACGGCTCCGAGAAAGAACCCCTGGTGCTGCCGGCGCGCCTGCCCAACCTGTTGATCAATGGCTCGGGTGGCATTGCCGTGGGCATGGCCACCAACATCCCGCCGCACAACCTCAATGAGGTGGTTGATGCCTGCCTGCACCTGCTGCGCAATCCGGAGGCGTCCATCGACGAGCTGATGGAAATCGTTCCGGCACCGGACTTCCCGACCGCCGGCATCATTTACGGCATCCAGGGCGTCAAGGACGGCTACCGCACCGGTCGCGGTCGCGTGGTGATGCGCGCCAAGTGCCACTTCGAGGACATCGACCGCGGCCAGCGCCAGTCGATCATCGTCGACGAGCTGCCCTACCAGGTCAACAAGAAAACGCTGCAGGAACGCATGGCCGAGCTGGTCCATGAAAAGAAAATCGAGGGCATCAGCCACATCCAGGACGAGTCCGACAAATCCGGCATGCGCCTGGTGATCGAGCTCAAGCGCGGCGAAGTGCCCGAGGTGGTGCTGAACAACCTGTACAAGCAAACGCAGCTGCAGGACACGTTTGGCATGAACATGGTGGCCTTGATCAACGGCCAACCCAAACTGTGCAACCTGAAAGACCTGATCGAGGTCTTTTTGCAGCACCGCCGCGAGGTGGTCACGCGGCGCACCGTGTTCAACCTGCGCAAGGCGCGCGAACGCGGTCATGTGCTCGAAGGCCTGGCCGTGGCGCTGGCCAACATCGACGAATTCATCCGCATCATCCGCGAATCGCCCACGCCACCGGTGGCCAAGGCCGAGTTGATGAGCCGCGTCTGGGACAGCAAATTGGTGCGCGAAATGCTCACCCGCACGCGTGCCGATGGCGGCGTGGTCAACGCCGACGACTACCGCCCCAATGGTCTTGAAATGCAGTACGGCATGGGCAAGGACGGCCTGTACCGGCTGTCTGACACCCAGACCCAGGAAATCTTGCAGATGCGTCTGCAACGCCTGACCGGTCTGGAACAAGACAAGATCGTGGCCGAATACAAAGAAGTGATGGCCGAGATCGACGACCTGCTCGACATCCTGGCCCGGCCTGAGCGCGTCTCGATCATCATCGGCGAAGAGCTCACCGCCATCAAGACCGAGTTTGGCCTGACCAAACTGGGCGCGCGCCGCTCACTGGTGGAGCACAGCTCGTTCGACCTGTCCACAGAAGACCTGATCACCCCGACCGACATGGTGGTGACCTTGAGCCACAGCGGCTACATCAAGAGCCAGCCCTTGAGTGAATACCGGGCGCAAAAACGCGGCGGTCGCGGCAAGCAGGCCACCGCCACCAAGGAAGACGACTGGGTCGACCAGCTCTTCATTGCCAACACGCACGATTACATCCTGTGCTTCAGCAACCGCGGCCGCATGTACTGGCTCAAGGTGTGGGAAGTGCCACAAGGGTCGCGTGGCTCGCGGGGTCGCCCGATCGTCAACATGTTCCCTCTGCAGGAAGGCGAAAAGATCACCGTGGTGCTGGCACTGACCGGCGAAAAACGCACGTTCCCGGCCGACCAGTATGTCTTCATGGCCACCAGCATGGGTACCGTCAAGAAAACCGCGCTGGTTGAATTCTCCAATCCGCGCAAGGCCGGCATCATTGCCGTTGATCTGGACGAAGGCGACTTTTTGATTGGCGCAGCCCTGACCGACGGCCAGCATGACGTGATGCTGTTCTCCGACGGCGGCAAAGCCGTGCGCTTCGATGAAAACGACGTGCGCCCGATGGGTCGCCAGGCCCGCGGCGTGCGCGGCATGATGCTCGAAGAGGGTCAAAGCGTGATCGCCATGCTGGTGGCGGAAGACGAAACCCAGAGCGTGCTCACCGCCACCCAGCATGGGTATGGCAAGCGCACCAGCATTGCCGAATACACCCGCCATGGCCGCGGCACCAAGGGCATGATCGCGATTCAGCAGTCCGAGCGCAACGGCAAGGTGGTGGCCGCCACGCTGGTGCATGCCGACGACGAAATCATGCTGATCACCGACAAGGGCGTGCTGGTGCGCACCCGCGTCTCTGAAATCCGCGAATTGGGTCGGGCCACCCAGGGCGTGACCTTGATAGGCCTGGACGACGGCTCGCAGCTGAGCGGCTTGCAGCGCATTGTGGAAAACGATGCCATTCCAACCACCGAAGACGCCACAGACGATGACAGCGACGACAGCGATGACAGCGATGCGACCGTATAACTTTTCCGCCGGCCCCGCCGTCATGCCCGACGCGGTGCTGGCCGAGGCGGCCGCCGAGATGCTCGATTGGCATGGCAGCGGCATGGGCGTGATGGAAATGAGCCACCGCGGCAAGGAATTTGGCGCCAT
>JALNWC010000482.1 GCA_023231075.1 Rhodoferax sp. | reverse complement strand
CATGCAAAGCAACAGCTGTGACAAAAAAGCGTGTAATGGGCGACATTTGCAAGCCGGGAAATAATCTGCCTGCTGTCTTTTTACCCTTCAATCAAAGTCTGTAAGCCCAAAACATGAGCCAAACCGCTGCTGCCTCTTCTCCTGCGTTGCCCCTGACCGGCCTGCGTGTGGTCGAATTCACCCACATGGTGATGGGCCCCACCTGCGGCATGGTGCTGGCCGACATGGGGGCCGAGGTGATCAAGGTCGAGCCGGTGGAGGGCGACCGCACCCGGCATTTGCTGGGCGCCGGCGCCGGTTTCTTTCCCATGTTCAACCGCAACAAGAAAAGCATGGCCATCGACCTGCACACCCCCGAGGGCGCCGCGGTGGCCCGCAAGCTGGCGGTCGGCGCCGATGTGGTGGTGGAGAACTTCAAGCCCGACACCATGGCCAAATACGGGCTGGATTACGCGGCCCTGTCCAAGGTGAACGAACGCCTGATCTATGTCAGCTACAAGGGGTTTTTGCCTGGTCCCTATGAGCACCGCACGGCGCTCGATGAGGTGGTGCAGATGATGGGCGGGCTGGCCTACATGACCGGTCGTCCGGGTGACCCGCTGCGCGCAGGCACCAGCGTGAACGACATCATGGGTGGCATGTTTGGCGCCATTGGCGCTTTGGGTGCGTTGCTTCAGCGTGGCATCACGGGCAAAGGGCAGGAAGTGCAAAGCGCCTTGTTCGAGAACAATGTGTTTCTGGTGGGCCAGCACATGCTGCAGTACGTCATGACCGGCCAACCCGCTGCGCCCATGCCGGCACGTATTTCGCCTTGGGCGGTGTACGACGTGTTCACGGTGAAAGACGGTGCGCAAATCTTTCTCTCGGCGGTGAGTGACGCGCAGTGGTGTACGTTTTGTGACGTGTTTGGTTTTGCCGACCTGAAGGCCGATGCGCGTTATGCAAGCAACAACGACCGTGTGCGTGAACGTCCCACGCTCATACCGATCCTGCGTGAGCGCCTGGGTCACTACAGCGCTGCCGACCTGGGCACGCTGATGGAAACCAACAAGCTGCCCTATGCCCCGATTCGCAAGCCCGAGGAACTGTTTGACGATGAGCACCTGCTGGCCACAGGCGGCTTGGCAGACATGACTTTGCCCGACGGCCCGCATGCCGGCGAGGTCAGCAAGGCCACGCTGCTCCCCTTCACCATGGACGGCCAGCGCCTGGGCGTGCGTCTGAGCCCGCCGGTGCTGGGCTCGCATACCGATGAATTGCTGCTTGCGTTGGGGTATGCGGCGGGCCAGGTGCAGGCGTTGCGCGATATGGGCGCAGTGGGATGAGCAAGCTCAAACAACTCGAAACCTTTGTGGCGGTGGCCGCCCGCGGCGGGCTGACGGCGGCCGCCAGGGCCGAAGGCGTGGCCGCGGCCATCATCGGGCGCAGGCTGGACGCCCTGGAAGAGCGTCTGGGTGTCAAACTGCTGGTGCGCACCACCCGGCGTGTCTCGCTGACCCACGAGGGCACGGCGTTTTTCGAAGACTGCCAGCGTTTGCTTGCGGACCTGGCCAATGCCGAGGCCAGCGTGTCAGCCGGTGGCGTCAAGGCCAGTGGGCATTTGAGACTGACAGCGCCTGCCGGTTTTGGCCGCCGCCATGTCGCCCCGCTGGTTCCGCGCTTTCGCGAACTTCACCCGGAGGTGACGATCTCGCTGAACTTGAGTGACCGGGTGGTGGATTTGGCTGCCGAAGGGTTTGACTGTGCCGTGCGGGTGGGCGAAATGCCCGACTCATCCCTGGTGAGCGTGCGCCTGGCTGACAACCGCCGCCTGTGTGTGGCCACGCCCACTTACCTCAGGCGGCACGGCACGCCACAGCACCCCAACGACCTCGCACGTTTTGATTGTTTGACGCTTTCCAGCGACGCTTCGCAAACCCGCGGTTGGGCGTTTTCCGTGCCGCACGGTGGCGTGGTGGACGTGGTGCATCTGAAGCCCGGCGGGCCCCTGAGTTGCTCGGACGGCGAGGTGCTGTTTGATTGGTGTCTGGCGGGTTATGGCATTGCCTGGCGCAGCACCTGGGAAGTGCAGGCTGAGGTCGCCTCGGGTACGCTGATGCCCGTGCTGGAAGAATTTGCGGCACCGCCCAATGGCATCCATGCGGTGTTCCCCCAGCGCAAACACTTGCCGTTGCGGGTGCGTTTGTGGGTGGATTATTTGAAGCAGCAATACGGCCAGGCGTCGTTCTGGAGCGCGCATGGCTAGATTGCCAGCCGCAGGCGATGGCGTGGGTGGGGCGCGCGGCATCATCGTTTGTGCCGACGACTTTGCGGTTAACCAAAGCGCCTCGCTGGGCATTGCCAAGCTGGCAGGGATGGGCCGCCTGAGCGCCACCAGCGTCATGGTGCTGTCGCCGCGCTGGGCGCAAGACGTGGCGCTGCTGCACGAGCTGCGCGGCCAGATCGATGTAGGGTTGCACCTGGACTGGACCAGCGCGTTTGCGATGGCCGCAGGGCACGGCTTGCCACTGGGCCGCGCCATGCGCCGCGCGCTGCTGGGTGGGTTTGACGCCATGCAGGCGCGCGCCGTGATTGAGCGTCAGCTGGAGGTGTTTGAGACGCTTTGGCAAGCCCCGCCCCACTTTGTCGATGGACACCAGCATGTGCAGCAGTTCGCGGGCATCCGTGAGGCGCTGGTGGCGGTGCTGGTGCGCCGTTATGGCACGCACGCCGTCAGGCCTTATCTGCGCATCTCGCGGGCGCCACCGGGCATGGCTGATCTGAAGAGCAGGGTGATTGCCGGCATGGGCGCAAGTGCTCTTGAATCAATAGCTGCTAGCGCAGGTTTAATAAGGGCCAGAGGCCTGTTTGGTATATATAACTT
>JALNWC010000481.1 GCA_023231075.1 Rhodoferax sp. | reverse complement strand
GGAGAACTTTCTGATGGCACGGTTTGATGTCTATCCCAATCCGGGTGCCCATGCCAACACAACCCCCTACCTCCTCGACGTGCAGAGTGACCTGCTCGATGGTCTGGACAGCCGGGTCGTGATACCGCTGCGTAGTCTGGAGCATTTCGCAAAGGTCAAGTTACCCATCCGGCTCACGCCGGTGCTGCGGCTTGACGGCAAAGATTACCTGCTGGAGACACCCAAGATGGGATCTGTCCCAAGGCGCATTCTCAAAGCTTCGGTAGCCTGCCTGGCTGAAGAACAAGACCAGATCACGGGTGCCATGGATTTTCTCTTTCAGGGATACTGATCAGGGATTAATGATTGAATTACCTACCTTTTGACTAATAAGAAGAGATAATACGACTCATTAAAATAGTCACGATACCCTGCCGACAGGTGTTTAAACTTTTATATTTACTTAATACCATGACCAATTTGATCGACATTCAAAACCAAATCGCCATTCTGCAAAAGCAGGCCGAAGAAATCAAGGCGCAAGAATTCAACAAAACTGTGGAAGAAATCAAGGCAAAAATGGCCGCCTTTGGCATCACCGTGGCTGACCTTGAAGGTGGCAAAAGCCGCCCACGTAAAGCAACTACGGCCAAGTCAGCCAACCCCGCGCCTGCCAAATACCGCGGCCCCAATGGTGAAACCTGGAGTGGCCGCGGTTTGATGCCACGTTGGCTGGCTGCTTTGGTCGCACAGGGTCAAAGCAAAGAAAGCTTTGCCATTTAAAGGGTTACGTAAAATTACCACCAGAAAAGCGCCTTTTAAAGGCGCTTTAAGTTTTTAGGGGGTTATGTTGCAAAGCAGGGTTCTTGAATGGCCGCGCGCGGTCAAGCGGCTGGTGGTGGTTGCGCTCGACATTGTTTTGGCTCTGCTTGCCACCTGGGTTGCCTACACCCTCAGGTTGGACACCCCGAACTGGCCCAGTGGTGAACAATGGTGGGTTTACCTGCTGGCGCCATTGCTTTCCATTCCCATCTTTGTACGTTTTGGGTTGTACCGGGCCATTTTTCGCTACACCGGTCAGGCGGCTCTGCAAGCCACGGGCCTGGCCGTGTTGCTTTACGGTTCCCTGTTGACAGTGATCTTGCTGTGGAATCACTGGCCCAATGTGCCGCGCAGCTTGGGCGTGCTGCAACCCCTGATTTTTCTGTTTTTTGTCGGTGCCAGCCGGGCCATGGCGCGTTTCTGGTTGGCGGGACTTGGCCAGACGCAGGCCAAAGTCGAGGGCCGCTTGCTCATCTATGGCGCTGGCACCGCAGGCGTGCAAACTGCTTCGGCGCTGCGCTTGTCACAGCAATATGCGCTGCTGGGTTTCGTTGATGATGACGCCTCAAAAGTGGGCCGTAGCCTTAACGGCGTGCCCGTGTTTGCCCCGGCTGACGTGCCGCAGGTGGTCGCACACCAGGGAGTGACTGACATCCTGCTGGCCTTGCCCAGTGCCACGCGGGATCGACGCAACGCCATTTTGGACAGTTTACGGCCGCTGCCGATTCACATTCGTACCTTGCCGGGGATGTCAGACCTGGCCAGCGGGCGTGTCACGGTGCAGGATTTTCGTGAGCTCGATGTGGAAGACTTGCTGGGGCGTGACCCTGTGCCGCCAGATGCAGCCTTGCTGGCGCGTGACCTGGCCGCGCAGGTGGTGCTGGTCACCGGTGCGGGGGGCAGCATTGGTGGTGAGTTGACGCGCCAGATCATTTTGCTGCGGCCGCGCCAGCTGCTGCTGCTCGATCACAATGAATTTGGCCTTTACAGCATCCACCAGGAGCTGCAGGGCATTTGTGCCAGCAAAAACCTTGGGGTTGAATTGATTCCTTTGCTGGGCAGTGTGGCCAACCCGGACCGGCTGGCTGCCATTTGTGAGGCCTACCGCCCCGCCACGGTGTACCACGCCGCAGCCTACAAGCATGTGCCCATGGTAGAAGACAACCCGGGCGAAGGCATCTTGAACAATGTCTTTGGCACGCTCAACATGGCGCGTGCGGCACAAGCCAGCGGCGCGAAGCGTTTTGTGCTCATTTCTACAGACAAGGCCGTGCGCCCCACCAACGTGATGGGCGCCAGCAAGCGCATGGCCGAGCTGGTGCTGCAAGCACTTGCCCAGCAAAGTTCTCACACCTGTTTCACCATGGTGCGCTTTGGCAACGTGCTCGATTCCAGTGGCAGCGTGGTGCCCTTGTTCCGTCGCCAGTTGGCCCAAGGCGGCCCGATCACCGTGACCCACGCCGAGGTCACCCGCTATTTCATGACCATCCCTGAGGCGGCGCAATTGGTGCTGCAAGCCGGAGCCATGGCAGTGGGCGGTGATGTGTTTGTGCTTGACATGGGCGAGCCGGTCAAAATCATGGATCTGGCGCAGCGCATGGTGCAGCTCAGTGGCCTGACGGTGCGCGACAGCGCCCACCCGCAGGGCGACATTGAGATCGTGGTCACCGGCTTGCGCCCCGGCGAAAAACTGTATGAAGAATTGCTGATTGGCGACAACCCCGAGCCCACGGCGCATGCTCGCATCATGAAAGCGCATGAGGTCGCCCTGACCTGGGATGCCTTGCAACAGCACCTGGCCAAGTTGCGTTCAGGGGCGGAGCAGGCTGACACGGTCGCCATCAAGTCGGTGTTGCAAACCTGTGTGCACGGTTACGGAGACGTTCACGCGGCTCAGTAAGCGCCAGCCGTCATCGCGGTTTGTCATTGCGAACGCAGTGAAGCAATCCATGACTTCTGACGCAAAGACTGCCCGCAGTGCGGGCGCGCCAGGGTGTGATTCAAACTGATGTGCTGCGGGATTTACCCCCTCTCCCTCTGGGAGAGGGAGAGGGAATAAATCCACAT
>JALNWC010000480.1 GCA_023231075.1 Rhodoferax sp. | reverse complement strand
GGCACGCGCCGCTGCAATGCCTTCGAGCACGTCGGCCACCGGAAAATCGACGTCGTTCATGCTGCGAAAGACCGCGTCGTCGAGCCCGTCCAGGCTCACCGTGACGCGCTGCAGGCCAGCGTCCTTGAGGGCACGGGCCTTGCGCGCCAACAGCGAGCCGTTGGTGGTCAGCGTCAGGTCGAGCGGCTGGCCATCCGGGGTGCGCAATTTAGAGAGCTGCTCAATCAGCTGTTCGAGGTTTTTGCGCAGCAGCGGTTCACCGCCGGTCAGGCGGATTTTTTGCACGCCATGCGCCACAAACACCCGCGCCAGGCGGGTGACTTCCTCGAAGCTCAGCAGGTCGGCGTGTTTGAGATAGGGGTAGTCGGTGCCAAAAATCTCTTTGGGCATGCAATAGTTGCAGCGAAAGTTGCAGCGGTCGGTGACGCTGATGCGCAGGTCACGCAAAGACCGGCCGCGGGTGTCGGCCAACAAGCCACCTGTCAGCAGACGCGTGCCTGAGCTGAACGCGGCTGCGGGCACAGCCAAGCCATGAGGCCGCACATCCATCAGGGGGATGACGCGGTGGGTGTCTCGATCAGTCATTGTGTTCATGCAGGCTGGTGCCTTGAGTGGTGGCGAATTTTGGCATGAATCGGACTGCGCAAACCCGCCCCGGCGTAGCGGTCATAGGCTTTCGGATCGCGATTGACGCTTCCAGACCAGGTGTCGTCATTGGATTTGGTTGACTATGGGGCAGGTCAAGCCCCGTAGCTGTCAGTTGGGTTGCTGAAATACCCCATCCAAACCAGCCATTTAAACGTACGCTCGTGCGCAGAGCCAGTGTGGAGCCGTATCCATGACAACTGGTACGGCTCCTTCTGGGTGCTTAGCGCAGTCTCAGGGCTTGAAGGTATCGCCCAATACAATGTTTTCGCGACGAGGGTCAGCGCCGCCTTCAAGCACGCTGCTGCCATTGTTGCTTACCTTGACAATCGTGCTGATGCCGCTGCTCTGGGCATTGACGTTGACGGTATGACCCAACGCGCGCAGCCCCGTGACCAGCAAGTCGTTACCACCGGCCAGTCCACCGGCAGGTGTGCTGCTGTCCACATTCGGGTGCTCGCCGCCGACATTGGTGGTCGCACTGTTGGCCGCACCAAAGTCCACCAATGAAGTGGCTTGCTGAGCATTCAGCCCCCAGTCAAGCACGCCCACCAGCGTCTTGACGACATACTGAATGATTGTGGCACCACCGGGTGAGCCAGTGCCCATCAGGAAGTCGCCCATCGAACCATCGGCGTTCATTTTGAACACCAGCGTGGGCGCCATCGAACTGCGCGGACGCTTGTTTGCCGCCACACTGTTGGCAATGAAACCACTGGCATCATTGCTGAGCACCGAGAAGTCCGTCAACTGGTTGTTGAGCAAAAAGCCGTTGGTCATCCGAAACGAGCCCATGCCACTCTCGATGGTGGTTGTCATCACCACCACGTTGCCCTGCTTGTCAACAATCGTCATGTGGGTGGTGCCCTTGCCCTCGGCAATGCTGCTGGCCAGTGGTGCCGGGCTGGCGAAGACACCGGCGCTGGCCGTGCCCATGCTCTTGCTGAAATCAATTAGGTTGGCCCGGCTGCGCAAATAAGTCTTGTCAAGCAACGCATCGCTTGAGCCGCCAGGCAAGGCGACAAAGTCGGTGTCGGCAATATACTTGTTGCGGTCGGCGTAGGCCATGCGTTCAGCCTCACTGACCAGATGCACCCCCATCACGCTGGGTTTTCCACCGTTGATGTCGAGGCTGGTGGGTTTGTAGCCAGTCATATAGAAGTTTTCCAGAATGCCCAGTGTGGATGCAACGGTGATGCCGCCCGACGAGGGCGCGCCCATGCCACACACCCAGTAGCTGCGGTAGGTGGTGCACACCGGGTCGCGCTTTTTTGCCTGGTAATTGGTCAGGTCACTGAGCTCGGTCAAGCCAGGGGTAATGGCAAAACTGGGGCTGCCGCCACTTGTCATCTTTATCTTGTTAACGATGTTCTGAGCAATCGGGCCGTTGTACAGCGCGTCAGCGCCGCTGCTGGCCAGGGTGTTCAAGGTGGCGGCGTAGGCCGGGTTCTTGATCACGCTTCCCAGCGCCTTGGCGGTGCCATCAACGTTGAGAAAATAGGCAGCAGCTTCAGGGTCAGTCTTGAGCAGGGCTTTGGAGCCTTCAATAGCGGCGGCCATGCGTCCGCTGATTGGAAATCCATCATTGGCCAGAGCGGCGGCAGAGGTAAATAGATCCTTCCACGGCAGACTTCCATGGTCTTTGTAGGCCACATCAAGCATGCGCACTGCGCCCGGCGTGCCGATGGAGCGGCCGCTTTGACGCAGCAGGTTAAAGGACGCGCCAGACTCGGGCGCACTTACCACCGGCAAGGGTGGGGCCGTATCGGTGGCGCTGATGGTGCGCAGATAGTCCGGTGTAGCCGCCGCCGGGGCGGTTTCACGGCCATCATAGGACTCGACCTTTTTTGTCTTTGCGTCGTAATGCAGCATGAAGGCACCACCGCCGAGCCCGGAGGACTGAGGCTCAACCAGCCCCAGCACCATCTGCACGGCCACTGCGGCGTCGATCGCCGAGCCGCCTTTTTTCAGCACCTCGCAACCGGCTTTTGAAGCATACGGATTGGCGGACACCACCATGTAGGTTTTGGCTGACACCAGATTTTTGGCGCGATATCCCGAGGCCAGCTCCGGCGCACTGGGGTCGCCTGGCAGACCCGACCCAACCACCACGCTGCCGGTGTCGTTGACCTGGGCGCATTGGGTGTCTGCAACGGTTGCGGCTATCGCGGTATCACTTGAGCCGCCGCAGGCGCCAAGCAGCAGCGTGCTGCAGGCCAACGG
>JALNWC010000479.1 GCA_023231075.1 Rhodoferax sp. | reverse complement strand
TCATGCCCCAACGGCTGGTATCCACGTCGCCGCTATCGAGATGGGTGACGTCGTCAGGACTGGCAGACTCTTGATCGGCTTTCAGGCTGCCGAGCCAGATGTCGGCGATACCGTAAAGGGTCACCGACAGCCGAGTTCAAAAAAAACCCACCGCGTTGCCACGGTGGGTTTTCAAGTTTCGACCCTTGAACTGGCTTAAGCCAGTCTGAGGATTAGAAAGAGTGGTTCATACCCACTGCGTACAAAGTTTTTTTAATTTCGAAGTCAGAACCCAATTGGTCTTCAAGCTTGGTTTGGGTCAGCGCACCATAGACCGCAGTACGCTTGCTCAAGTTGTAAATCACCGCAGCGCTAAAGCCAGTCGTCTTGGCGACGTCCGTACCATCAGCCTCGATTTTGGAGGAAGCATAGCCCAGTCCGGCTTTCAGGTTGGTTGCCAAGGGGACTTCAACGCCCAGGTTGTATTCCTTGGCCTTGGCAGACACAGCTTCATCATTGATCGTCTGTTTGACATGGTTGTAACCACCGACCAGCTTGGCAACGCCAAAGTCATAGGAACCGTTCAGCAGGTTATAGGTGGTCTTGCCTCGAACATCCGAAGAACCCAACAGATCTACGGTCAACGCTTCACCAAGTTCGGAAGACAAAAAGCCAGGAACAGCGGAGAACACGCCATTGACACCGTTCTGCTTCTGTTGCTGATGGGAAAAACCGACGAACAGCGGCCCATTTGCGTACTGGAGACCCAGAGCGAGCACGCTGCTGGCGCTGTTGGTAGGAGTCTTGTCCTCGCCCAAAGCGTATGTCAAGGAACCGCTAACCCCACCATAGTTGGGGCTGATGTACTTGATACCGTTGTCAGTACGATCCGAGTAGCCAACCCAGGTCGAGAACGAAGAAGCAATATTGGCATTGAACGTATCGTTCGCAGACGAACGGATGTCGTCATAGGAAGTCCAGACCTTGCCCAGTTGCACCGCGCCAAAACCACCAGACAAACCAACCCATGCCTGACGGTCGAAACCAGTGCTTGTACCATCGTCCATGTTGACAGCCGACTCCAACTGGAAGTTGGCTTTCAGACCACCGCCCAGGTCTTCAGAACCTTTCATACCCCAGCGGCTTGTATCCACACCACCGCTGTCGACTTTGGTTTGGCGCGCGCTATCTTCGCCAGTCACTTCGAATTTTGAAGAACCAAACCAAACGTCAGCGATGCCGTACAAAGTGACATTGGACTGGGCCATTGCGGCGCCCGACGCAGCGAGCACGGCCAAAGCAACGAGACTTTTTTTCATGAAAACTCCATAAGTTAAAAAACAAAAAACGCTTTTAAGAGCATGTTTTGAGGCGATGAAAAATACCATGAGATTTATTTCACCATGAAGACACCCCAATGGCGTCAGCAACGCCGGGTGAATGCAATTTACGTGCCTTGATCAGACTTTTTGTGGTTTCGCTGCGACATATTTGTCGTTGGGGATAAGCCGAATCGTCGACAGGACCAGGGCATGAAATTCCTGACACGGAAATCGGCCTGGATTGCCGTGAGTGAAGATGGGGACGGAAGGGGCACCAAATAAGGGAAAACCCCTGTGGGGGAAATCACTAATCAGGTGCATTGTTTGATTTGGGTGCCTTGTCGTGGTGAATGGGCCCCTTCAAAATAGGCACGATCGTTCTTTTTCTTTGCCGGATGTTCCACTACTACTTTCTAAACATCATGAACAAACCATCTTCATCAAAGGTTTCGGTACCGGGTCTGCGCCATGTGGCATTGGCCAGTGCGCTGTGCTGTGCCGGTTTGGCGCAAGCGCAAACCGACTCAAGCGTGACGCTTTACGGCCTGGCTGATGTCGGCATCACCTCGGTCAGCGGCTTGAAGGCGGGCACCGTGACGCAGGTGGCCAGCGGCATCATGGAAGGTTCGCGCTGGGGCATCAAGGGCACTGAGGATTTGGGCGGCGGCTACAAAGCCATTTTTACGCTGGAAAGTCGGGTGGAGCTGGACACGGGGGCCAATAGCAGCACCCCCATTTCGGGCGGTCAACTGGCGGATCGGTATTCAGATGCCACGTTGCTCGGTTTGCCCCCTGTGTTTGCTGCGCCACCTGCGCCAACCATGCAAGGGGTTTTGGATCAGTTGGTTCCCAGGTTGGCGGGCCAAATTTATGGTGTCAACATCGGGAGTTACGGGAATCGCATGTTCGACCGCCAGGCTTTTGTCGGTCTGATCACCCCCGTGGGTGCGGTGCTGGCTGGGCGCATGTACACGCCCGCTTTTGAGACCAATGCCATGTTCGACATCATGGAAACACAATCCGGCTTGTCCGCAGGTCAACTTGTGTCCTTCCCGGCCATCCTTGAAATTCGTCAGTCCAATGCCATTGCTTACCGAATTGCCAAAGACGGCATGGCTGGCTCTTTGTATTACGCGCTGGGTGACCGAGGGGAAACAACCAACAATGACAGTCGGATGCTTGCTTTCAATGCCAGCTACAAGGCGAACGGGTTTGCGGTGGGTCTGGGCCACAACGCATCCAAAAACGAAGCGGGGCAAGACGCCTTGAAATCAACGGTGCTTGGTGCATCCATGACGACAGGCCCACACAAGGTTTCTGGCATGGCTATCCGGATCACGGAGGACAACCCCGCAAACATGGGTGACATCGGGGCTGCTGTTTTAGGTGCCACGGGTTCAAGTGCTTTAGCCGGCCTTATTCAAGGCGCCTACACCGAGGCCCTGAAGCAAGACGGTCGCCTGTACCACCTTGGTTACCGTTACACCACCGGCCCGCACACCGTTTCGGTGGCCTACAACACATTCAACGACAAGCGGCCCGCAGATACTGACGTGTCGTCTTACGG
>JALNWC010000478.1 GCA_023231075.1 Rhodoferax sp. | reverse complement strand
TGCAACAGGCTGCAGGCTTAGCCCGTGTTTGGGGTTGTTGGGGTGCTGGAAAGAGGTCATGCAGCACAGTTTAGGTGGCTGTGCGGCAATCGCTGTGCTGCGGCAAGCTTGCCGTGGTTTGTACGGCATAAAAAATAATCAACATAATTCGCATAATCGGCATAATCTAAATAAAACCACATAATTCACCTCGCACGCTGACCCCAACCATGCAAATCGCCAACGATCCTGTCTTTCACCGCGCTGATCTGGCGCAGTATTTTGTCGACTACATCAAGTCGCCCGACGCGTCCTCCGGGCTGTTTCTGGCAGCCCCCCGGCGTACCGGCAAGACCACGTTCATCAAAGAAGATCTGATGCCGCTGTTACGCGACCAAGGTGCCACGGTGATCTATGCCGACCTGTGGGAGGACAAGGCCATTAACCCATCGCAGGTCATCGTCAACGCGATTCGGGCGGCGATGTCGGCCAACGAGGGCTTGATCACCCGCACAGCCAAAGGGGCCGGGCTGACCAAGTTCAAGGTGGCGGGCTTTGAAGTCGATCTGGCTGCCATTGGTGCCCACGATGGCATCAGTCTGGCCAGGGCGCTGGAGAGTTTTGCGCTTGCCACGCGCAAAGCCATCGTCATGGTGATCGATGAGGCCCAGCATGCACAAACCAGCGAAGAAGGGCGCCAGACCTTGTTTGCCCTGAAGGCTGCGCGCGATGCCATGAAGGGCGCTGGCAGCCCCGGCTTTCGTCTGGTTGCCACCGGCTCCAACAGCAGCAAACTGGCTACTTTGGTGAACGCCAAAGACCAGGCTTTTTACATGGCGCCCCTGGAAGACCTGGAGCTACTGGGCATGGACTATTTGGCATGGGTGCTGCAAATGTCTGCCCTGCGCCAGAAGCCCACCCTGTCAGCCCTGCGGCAAGGTTTTGAGATGTGTTGCCATCGGCCCGAGCCTTTGCGGGCGGTGCTGCGTGAATTGGGCAGGGTCCGCTCGGATGCCGCCGTGGCACCGGATGCGCTCGATGCCCGGTTCCTGGCGCTGATGCGCCAAAACCTGCAGGCAGCGCGCGACAGCTTTTTGCAGGGCGTGCACGGCATGGCCGCGCTGGATGCCTGCGTGCTGCGTCGAATGGCCTTGCTGGGCAAAGATTTCACGCCCTTTGACGCTGCAGCGCTGGCGCACTACCGTCAGTTGCTGGAAGCTGACGGCAGCACGCCCGAATTACCCACGCAGTCGTCGGTGCAGTCGGCCTTGCTACGCTTGCAAAAAGAAGGCCTGGTGTGGAACGCCGGGCGCGGCGTGTGGTTGATCGAGGACACCCAGCACAGCGAATGGATCAGGGCGTCTCTGTCGGCGCAAACCTGATTGCATCAGGCTTGAGTGCCAGCGCATAGCGCCGCGGCCGGGTGCCGCCGTCGTGAATGCGGTAGGCTTCGGCGGCGGGGCCCAATGCCGTCTTCAGGCGCTTGTCGAGCTTGGATTTGCGGGCCGAAAAATACTCGCCGTCCATGCCGTTTTTCAGCGCGCGTTCGGTGGCTTCGATGTCGGCCAGGTTGCCGGTGATGCGCACGTATTCGCGCAGGTAGCGTTTGGCCCAGGCGGGGTCGGGCACGCCTTTGGTGGGGGCGCTCAAGGGCAGCTTGCCGGTCAGGGTTTCGCGGGCAAACACGGCCAGCAGGGCCAGTTCGGCGGGAGGAAGTGCTATTTCGCGTCCGGCTGCCAGGATACGCTGGCGCGCCAGGTCGAGCGTCAAATGGGCCGGTGCCAGCGCAGCCCGGGCGGCGGCCACGGTGTCGTTAAAGCTGGCCACACCCGCCAGCAGCTTGGTGGGCAGGCCGTGGCGCAGGCTGACAAACGGTATTTCTGCCAGCGTGACCTGTGCCATGGCGGTGTCGGCCAGTTGGCCGGCACGGGTTTGCAGCACCCGGCTGTAGGGGGTGGGGTAGAAGAAGTCGTAGCTTGACTCGAATGGTTCGCTCACCAGCACATGGCTGAGTCGGTCTTGCGGGCGGCCGAACAGGCTGAGCGCGTAACCCAGGTAAAAGCCCATGGTTTTGCGGCCACCGGCAATGGAGGCGTGCAGCGCGCAGCCGCTGTCGGCGGTGATGGCGCGCACCTGGGCGGTAATAAAGTCGGCGGCGGCGCGGTTGTCTGCCGGACTGCGGATGTCGTTCATGGGCTGGCCGTGGGCGTCGCGCATGACGTGGATGTGGCTGGCATCGAACTTGACGCCGGGCAGGTGGTAGTCTTCGCAGAGTTTGTGGAACCAGCCCAGGTCGTCGCTGAGCAACGAGAGCTCGGCACGGCGGGCGCCCTCGGCGCTGGTGATGAGGTGCACCTCGGTGGGGACAAAGGGGTCGAACTCATCGGCCGCCAGCGCGTACAGGGTTTCTGTGACGATCTGCGGCGTGAGCCCGCTCACCGCCAGCAGCACGCGGCGCGGGAATTGGGCGGGCAGGGCGGGGGCGCTCGGGTGTGTGACAGCGGATGTGTTCATGCGCTGCAGTGTAGGAGCCTTGTTTGCGGCGCTGGGCTACGGCAAGCTTGCCATGGCGCATCCGTCATAATCCCATTTGCTAGAGGTGCCGCCCGGTCGGGCGGCTGAGAAACACTCTTTGAACCTGATCTGGGTCGTGCCAGCGTAGGAAAGCGTTCACCACACGCCTTGTGTGCAAGCGGCCCCGGATCATTTGCTGGAATCTGTCATGGCCAATCTTCTTTTGCCTTCCGATCTCTGGGCCGACGTGCTGGCGGTGCGCGCCCGGCGCCCGTTGGTGCACAGCATCACCAACCTGGTGGTGATGAATTTCAACGCCAATGTGTTGCTGGCCATGGGCGCCTCGCCGGTGATGGCGCACGCCCACGAAGAGGTGG
>JALNWC010000477.1 GCA_023231075.1 Rhodoferax sp. | reverse complement strand
GCCATGAACGTTAGGGCTCGTAAAGTAATAAGTTGTGCATTTTGACGGCCGGATTTGGGATGCAGTGCGAGGCGCAAAGCGCGCCGTTTAGCTCTGCTAAACAAGCGATTTGCAACGACACAATGCGCCCAAAGATGGCCAGGCAAAAGTACAAGTTATTGCTTTGCGAGCCCTTAGTGCCGATCAGAGCACGCCTGGCTGGCCAGCATGCCGGCCAGCGGCGAGAGGTCGCTCAGGTGGTCGAGCCGTGCCACCAGGTCGATCAGCTCGTCGCTCTCGTCGGGGGTGAGCACGGACTTGAGCAGCCGGCGGAACTTTTCCTCCAGGCGCTGCTGCTGCTCCAGCAGGTCGCTGGCCGGGCGCCCACTGTCGTGGCGCTGGCGCAGCACGGTGCCGCTGTGGGTCTCGATCACCACCTCGCTGAGGGTGAGATCCGGGCATTGGGGTGCGAGCAAGACCTGCACCCGATCACGCAGCGCCACCACCTCGGGCGCGTACACGGCCTCGTCACTGAACGCGTCCAGTCCGGCGGTGTCGACTCCGGCCAGCGCCATCGCCACCGTGTGGCGCAGGCTGAACTTGGCCTCCAGCCCGGTGCGCGGCTCCGCGATGTTGCACACGCCCTCGCTGGCGGCGCCGGCATGCACCGTGACGCGAAGCACGTCATCAGGCCGCAGCGCGTGTTGCAGGCGCAAGTGGCGCGCGGCCTCGATGGCGGCGTGGGTGCCGTAACAGGCGGCGTGGAACTTGAACAGGTTGTGGCGCAGGTGCCAGCCGCCCTCCGGCGTGGCCAGGGCGGTCTCCAGCGCCGCCGTGCCGCCGTGGGTGGCAAAAAAGCCTTGCGGACATTCAAGCGCATCGGCACGGCTGGTGAAGCCACGCGCGGCCAACTGGGCCGCCTGCAGGCCGTCGGCACTGGCACGCCCGGCATGCAGGGGTTTGCACATGGTGCCGAACATCGATTTCAGCCCGGCCGCCATGGTGCTGGCGATGCCCAGTGCGGTCGCGGTGTCGTCGACATCGAGCTGCAGCAGGCGTGCGCAGGCGGCGGCCGCACCGAGCGTGCCCAGCGTGGCCGTGGTGTGAAAGCCCTTGGAATACTGTGCGTCGCCGCACGCCAACCCCAGCTGGCACATGGTTTCGTAGCCGGCGGCGAAGGCCGTCATGAAGTCGCGTCCGCTGGCGCCGCGCGATTCGGCCAGGGCCAGCAAGGCCGGGACCAGGACCGCCGAGGGATGGCCGGTGCAGGCCATGTTGACGTCGTCGTAGTCGAGCGCGTGCGCGGCCGCGCCATTGATCAAGGCCGCCTGCCGGCTGGAGGTCGTCATGGCGTGCCCGACGACGGTGGCCTGGGCATGGCCGCCCTGCTCACGGGCTTCCTCGGCCAGCATGTGCACCAGTGGCTCGCACGCGCCCGCCAGCGTCACCCCGATCCAGTCGAGCAGGCATTGCCGCACCCGCAGGCGCACGTCCTGCGGCAGATCGGTGTAGCACAGGGCAGCGCTGCGCGCGGCCAGTTCCCGCGTGAGGCCGGCGGGTTGGACAGCGGCCGACGGTGCGGGTTTTCTGGTCGTGGTCACACTCATGTCAGCGCCCCTTCCAGACCGGTTTGCGCTTTTCCCGGAAAGACTGCGGGCCTTCCAGGGCGTCTTCACTGAGGTAGACGGCATCGAACGCGCGGTTGGCGGCGCGCAGCGCGGCGGTGCGGCCCATCTCGGTGGACAGGCGCACCATTTCCTTGGCCGCGCGCACCGTCAGCGGCGCATTGGCCATGAGCCGGGCCGCCAGTTCTTTGGCCCCTTGCAAGGCTTGCCCCTTGGGCATCAGGCGATTGATGTAGCCGAGCTCATAGGCGCGCTGCGCGGTCAGCGGGTCGCCGGTCATCGCGACTTCCATCAGGATGCGCTGCGGCAGCATGTGGATGACCGGCGCGGCCCACGGCATGCCGCGCCCGACCTTGGCCTCGGTGATGGCGAATTTGGCGGTCTCGTCGGCCACGCACAGGTCGCACATCTGCGACAGCAGCCAACCGCCCGCATAGGCATAGCCCTGCACGGCGGCGATGACGGGCTTGGTGACCTCGATGTTGTCGCCGAGCACGGCGATGAAGCCCGCCGGCGGGATGCGCAGTTGCGTGTCGGCGGCCTCCACCAGGTCCATGCCGGCGCAGAAATTGTCACCGGCCCCGGTGAGGATGGCCACCTGGGCCTGCGCGTCGGCTTCGAAGCGGCGCCAGACCGCGAACAAGCCTTCGCGCACGGCGCGATTCAGCGCATTGCGGCGCTCGGGCCGGTTGATGGTGATGACGGCAATGCCGTCGTTCACTTCGTAAAGCAGTTCATTGTTCATGGGGGCTTGTCTCCTTTTCAAGTTGTGCCTGTTGCCGCGAGCGGCGGGTCTGGGGTATGGGTCTGGCTTGATTCGTTGCCATTTCACGCGATTGCGGTCCCGCACGGTAGCCGAGTGCCGCCGAGATGCTGGCGGCGAGTTCCATCACCAGGTGCTGCAGCGCATCGGCGGCGGCGCGACCGCGCTCGATCGGCGCGGCGATGATCAGCGCCGCGTTCACGCGCCCGTCGGGTTCGAAGATCGGGGCCGAAAAGCCGGCCACGTCAAGTGTCACTTCGCCGAAGGTGACCGCCACCCCGCTCAGCCGGGCCGCCTCGATGAGGCGCGCCAGTTGCGCCGGGTCGGTGACCGAGTGCTCGGTCATGGCCCGCAGATCGGCCCGGCGCAGGTAGTCACGCCGCCAGGCTTCGTCCTGGAACGCGAGCAGCACGCGCCCGGCGGACGAGGCAAACAGCGGCCGTGTCGTGCCGACTGGCACGGCGTATCGAATCGCGCGGGTGCTCTCGATGATCGGGTTGTAGACCAG
>JALNWC010000476.1 GCA_023231075.1 Rhodoferax sp. | reverse complement strand
GTGCTGGCGCTCGGCGAGCGCGACTGTTCGCTGCAGCGGCGCAACCAGAAGGTGGTGGAAGAAACACCGGCGCCCAATTTGCGCGCGGAAGTGCGCCAGGCGTTGCTGGACACGGCGCGCAAGCTGGCCGGCAAAGCCTGCTACCGCTCGGCCGGGACGGTGGAATTTGTCGTGGATGCAAGCACCCAGGAATTTTTCTTTCTGGAAGTCAACGCCCGCCTGCAAGTGGAGCATGGCGTCACCGAGGCGGTGACCGGGGTCGATCTGGTGGACTGGATGGTGCGCCTGGCCGCCGGTGACATGCCGCCCCTCGATACGCTGCAGGTGGTGGCGCGCGGCCATGCGGTGCAGGCCCGCCTGTATGCCGAAGACCCGGCCAAGAACTTTCAGCCGTCCACCGGCTTGTTGACCGAGGTCAGTTTTCCGGGCGACATCCGGGTCGACACCTGGATCGCGCGCGGCAGCGAGGTCAGCGCCCATTACGACCCGATGCTGGCCAAGCTGATCGCGTATGGCGACGACCGCGCGCAGGCGCTGGCCAAGCTGGCCCGGGCGCTCGATGAGACGCGCATCGCCGGTCTGGAGTCCAACCTCGACTACCTGCGCGCCGTGATGCATTTCGCGCCCTTCACGCAAGGGCGCCACACCACGCGCAGCCTGGCCACGTTCAGCGCGCCCAGCCATGCCATCGACGTGCTGAGCCCGGGCGTGCAAAGCTCGGTGCAGGACTGGCCGGGCCGCCTGGGTTACTGGGATGTGGGTGTGCCGCCGTCAGGCCCGATGGACGCGCTGGCGCTGCGCCTGGCCAACCGCCTGGTGGGCAACCCGGAAGGTGCGGCGGCGCTGGAGATCACGGTGGCCGGGCCGGGCCTGCGCTGCCGCAGTGCCCTGCAAGTCGCGGTGACCGGTGCCCCCATCGAGTTGGCGCTGGACGGTGCGCCCCTGCCCATGAACACGCTGCTCACGCTGCAGGCGGGGCAAACCCTGCGCCTGGGTCGTACAACGGGTGCCGGCTGTCGCGCCTACCTGGCGGTGGCGGGCGGCATCGACGTGCCCGATTATCTGGGCAGCAAATCCACCTTCACGCTGGGCCAGTTCGGCGGCCATGGTGGGCGCGTGCTGCGCGCCGGTGATGTGCTGCATGTCGGCCCGCTTGCCAGTTCGCCCGCCATGGCGCCGATGACCGCCGCGGCCCTGGTGCCGAGCTACAGCAGCCATTGGGACATCGGGGTGCTGGTCGGGCCCCACGCCGCGCCCGACTTTTTCACCGCCGACGACATGGCCATGTTTTTTGCCACCGACTGGCAGGTGCACTACAACTCCAGCCGCACCGGGGTGCGCCTGATCGGCCCCAAACCCGGCTGGGCGCGCCGCGATGGCGGCGAGGCCGGGCTGCACCCGTCCAACATCCATGACAACGCCTACGCCATTGGTGCGATCGATTTCACCGGCGACATGCCCGTCATCCTGGGGCCGGACGGCCCGAGCCTGGGCGGCTTTGTCTGCCCGGCCACGGTGGTGCAGGCCGAGCTGTGGAAGCTGGGCCAGCTTGCGCCCGGCAACACGGTGCGTTTTGTGCCCTTGCGCCACGCCGATGCCACGGCGCTGTTGCGCGCCCAGCAGCAGGCGCTGGCGGTGCCGTCCTTCAATTTAGATGAATCCTTGCCAGGGCCGCTTGCCAGCAGCCGCCCGCTGGACGGCCCGGTGCTGCACCGCGTGCCGGCGCAGGGCGACAGCGTCGAGGTGGTGTACCGGCGCGCCGGCGATGCCTATGTGCTGGTGGAGTTTGGCGAACTGCAGCTGGACCTGACGCTGCGTTTTCTGGTGCACGCCCTGATGGCGCGGGTGCAGGCTGCGCGCGATGCCGGCCAGTTGCCCGGCGTGATCGATTTGACGCCCGGCATCCGATCGCTGCAGGTGCATTACGACCCGCTGGCCTTGCCGCTGGCCCAGCTGATGGACCACTTGCTGCAGGCGCAAGCGGGCTTGAGTGCCAGCACCGACATCGAAGTTCCCAGCCGCACGGTCTGGCTGCCCTTGTCGTGGGACGACCCGGCCACCCAGCTGGCAATTGAAAAATACAGGCAGTCGGTCAGGAGTGATGCGCCCTGGTGCCCCAGCAACATCGAGTTCATCCGTCGCATCAATGGCCTGCCCGACATTCAGGCGGTCTACGACATCGTGTTCGAGGCCAGCTACATGGTGCTGGGCCTGGGCGACGTGTACCTGGGCGCGCCGGTGGCGACACCGCTGGACCCGCGGCACCGGCTGGTCACCACCAAGTACAACCCGGCGCGCACCTGGACCCCGGAAAACGCGGTCGGCATTGGCGGCGCCTACCTGTGCGTGTACGGCATGGAAGGCCCCGGCGGCTACCAGTTGGTCGGTCGCACGGTGCAGATGTGGAACCGCTGGCGCGAAACGCCCGAATTTGCCGCCGGCAAGCCCTGGCTGTTGCGCTTTTTTGACCAGATCCGCTTCTACCCCATGGGCGCGCAGGAACTGCTCGACTACCGCAAGGACTTCATTGCGGGAAGAGTGGGTTTGCGCATCGAGGAGGGCCGCTTCCGCCTGTCCGACTACCAACGCTACCTGGCTGACAACGCCGAATCCATTGCCCAGTTCAAGCAGGGCCAGCAAGCCGCCTTTGAGGCCGAACGGGAGCGCTGGCGGCTCGCCGGTGTGTCCGAGGCGCCCGATGCCGGTGCCGCCGACGAGGCTGCCGCCCGCGCCGCAGCGGCCCAGGCCTTTGACGGCGAGGTGGTGGCGTCCCAGGTGTCGGGCGGGGTCTGGTCGGTGCTGGCCACGGTGGGCGCGCAGGTCAAGGCCGGCCAGGCGCTGCTGGTGATCGAGTCGATGAAGATGGAAATCACGGTGCATGCCCC
>JALNWC010000475.1 GCA_023231075.1 Rhodoferax sp. | reverse complement strand
TTCCTCGATTCGCTGTTCTCGGATATCGATCTTGCCCCCGAAAAACGTACTCCTTAGCTGATGGTCAAATTCAGGCATTGGCGGTACGAAATGAGCAAAAGGATATTTTTCAATGTCCATGGGAATTTCTCAAAGTCCTTCGATGTCAAGGCTGCACTGAATGAGCAAGAGCGCAGTCGAGTTTCTTGCTCAAACAGCAGGCCAGGCACCATTGTTACAGCTTGATAGGCAACAGGGAACCCGCATTTTTGTCGCCGGCCAGGCCTGAGCAGTCATGCCTGGTTCGTGGCTAGAGCGGCATTTTCATGGGCGTGTTGATATACTACCCACCAGTACAGAATACAACCCGTTGCCATGCCCCATTCCCCTCAGGAAAAGAAACGCGTCATCACCAGGCTGCGCCGCATCCGTGGCCAGGCCGAGGCGCTGGAACGCGCCGTCGAGGCCGGCACTGACTGCGGATCGCTGCTGCAGCAGCTGGCAGCTCTGCGGGGCGCCACCAACGGGCTGATGGCCGAGGTGCTCGACAGCCACCTGCGAGAGACCTTTGGCACAGCCCAGGATGCCAAACCCGGGATGGCGTCCGAAATCGAGCAGCTCATGCGCCTGGTTCGCTCCTACCTGAAGTGACAAGCACCGGCTGGCCTTGCATTCATGGCCGTGGCGATGGCCATTTCCATTTCACTTTCCTCAACCTCACCCTTTTCGGAGACCCTTCATGAAATCCCGCGCCGCCGTTGCCTTCAAGGCTGGAGAACCCCTGCAAATCGTTGAAATCGACGTGGCACCGCCCCAAAAGGGCGAAGTGCTGGTCAAGATCACGCACACCGGTGTCTGTCACACCGACGCCTTCACGCTCTCGGGCGACGACCCCGAAGGCATCTTCCCGGCCGTGCTCGGACATGAAGGCGCGGGCATCGTGGTCGAAGTGGGTGAAGGCGTCACCAGCGTCAAGCCTGGCGATCATGTGATCCCGCTCTACACCGCCGAGTGCGGCGAGTGCCTGTTCTGCAAGAGCGGCAAGAGCAATCTGTGCGTGGCCGTGCGCGCCACCCAGGGCAAGGGCGTGATGCCCGACGGCACCACGCGCTTTTCCTACCAGGGTCAGCCTATCTACCACTACATGGGCTGCTCGACCTTCAGCGAGTACACCGTGGTGGCCGAAGTCTCGCTGGCCAAGATCAACCCCGACGCCAACCCGGAGCAGGTCTGCCTGCTGGGCTGCGGCGTGACCACCGGCCTGGGCGCGGTCAAGAACACCGCCAAGGTGCAGGAAGGTGACACGGTCGCCGTGTTCGGCATGGGCGGCATTGGCCTGGCCGTGATCCAGGGCGCCAAGCTGGCCAAGGCCGGGCGCATCATCGCCATCGACACCAACCCGACCAAGTTCGATCTGGCGCGCGTATTCGGCGCCACCGACTGCGTCAATCCGAAGGACCATGACAAGCCGATCCAGCAGGTCATCGTCGAGATGACGGGCTGGGGCGTGGACCACAGCTTCGAATGCATAGGCAACGTCAACGTGATGCGCGCGGCCCTGGAGTGCGCGCACCGCGGCTGGGGTCAGTCGGTGATCATCGGCGTGGCAGGCGCGGGACAGGAAATTTCCACCCGTCCGTTCCAGCTCGTGACCGGCCGCAAGTGGATGGGCACTGCCTTTGGCGGCGTCAAGGGCCGCACGCAACTGCCCGGCATGGTGGAGGACGCGATGGCCGGCCGCATCCAGCTCGCGCCCTTCGTCACCCACACCATGCCGCTGACCGACATCAACAAGGCCTTTGACCTGATGCACGAGGGCAAGTCGATCCGCTCCGTGGTTCACTACGGATGAGCGCCGCCATGGAGCGCATTGAACATCACGCCAGCTTCGGCGGGCGTCAGGAGGTGTGGCAGCACGCCTCAGCAACTCTGGGCTGCGAGATGCGGTTTGCGGTCTATCTGCCGCCGGCCGCACTCGCTGGCCAGTCCTGCCCGGTGCTGTACTGGCTCTCGGGCCTCACCTGCACCGAGCAGAACTTCATCACCAAGGCCGGAGCGCAGGAACACGCCGCGCGCCATCAGCTGATCGTCATCGCACCCGACACCAGCCCGCGCGGTGACTCGGTCGCCAACGACCCGGCTTACGACCTGGGCCAGGGCGCAGGCTTCTACGTCAATGCCACGAAGGCTCCCTGGGCGCCGCATTTCAGGATGCAGGACTATGTGGCCGAAGAACTGCCTGCGATCATTGAGTCGCGCTTTCCCGCGACCGAAGCCCGCGGCATTCTGGGCCACTCGATGGGTGGACATGGTGCCATGGTGACGGTGCTACGCCATCCGGGTCGCTACCGCAGCGTCTCGGCCTTCTCCCCCATCGTGGCACCCAGCCAGGTGCCCTGGGGGCAGAAGGCACTGGCCGCCTATCTGGGCGAAGACCGCACCGGTTGGCAAGACTGGGACACGGTGGAACTGATCGCCAATGCGCCGGAACGCCTGCACCTGCTCGTGGACCAAGGCGAGGACGACGAATTCCTGACCACCCAGTTGCGCCCTGAATTACTTGAAGCCGCCTGCCAGCACGCCGACCATCCGCTGACCTTGCGGCGCCACCCAGGCTACGACCACAGCTACTACTTCATTGCCAGCTTTCTGGCCGACCACTTCAGCCACCACGCGAATGCGCTGTGTGACTGAGCAAAAAGCGCCGCGGCCGTAGACGCCCTGCTTTCAGCCTCGGTTTCGGGCGTGCGGAACTTTACCCGCACTGCCCCACATAGCCACAGGCGGTGCAAAAGTCGCAGCCGTCCTTGTGGATCACGGTGGGGTTGCCGCACTCGGGGCAGGCTTTACCTGCCATGGTTTTGCTGGCCTCACGCGCTTCAGGGGTGTCGAGCACGCCCATGTCGCG
>JALNWC010000474.1 GCA_023231075.1 Rhodoferax sp. | reverse complement strand
TTGCCAGCAACTGCGTGACCAGTGCCGCATCGCCAATGTCGCCCTGCACCAGCGTGTGGCGCGTGTCGCCCTGCAGGCTTTGCAGCGTTTCAGGGTTGCCGGCGTAGGTGAGTTTGTCGAGGTTGATGACCGGCTCGTCGTGCCAAGCCAGCCAGTCGAGTACGAAATTGGCGCCAATAAAGCCGGCGCCGCCGGTGACCAGGATCATGTTGGGTTCCCTAATTTGTGAATTGTGCTGGCGGTGAGTTTAATGCGGCGGCATTCCTGCAAGGTGTTGCAGGGCGGTGTTGGGCTTAGGGTTCGTAAAGTAAGGCTCTTCTGTGAGCGGCAGGCGTTGCGGGTCGCCATACACCGTGGCTGACGAGCTGAACACCAGCGTTTTCACGCCACATCACAGTCGGTCATGGCCTGCAGCAGGCTGCACGGTATCGACCCTATTGTTGTCGTGATAGGCCAGCGGTTTTTGTATCGACTCGCCCACCGCCTTCAGGCCCGCAAAATGGATCGCCGCCGTGGCCCCGCTGGCGCGCAAAGCCGCCGTCAGTTCGGCCTGATCGCGGATGTCGCAGAAGCTGTCAAAAACCGTGACCTCGTGCCCGGCATTGAAGAGTTCAACCATGGTATGGGACTTAATATAGGGAGCGTTGTCGGAAACAAACTTCAAGATTGAGGCATGCAATATTTGCATAGATAGTCGTTGCGGGCACGATGGACGGTCGGCAAATCCATGCTGCCTGGCTTCGTTAAAATGAATCGGATATCTTTTCCGTTTTTTTGCTTAGCTGTCCTGCGAGCAATGATCTGAAAAGGAGGCAGTGGTACTGCTCTTTGTCTCTTACACTTGTGACCATGGCGCGCTATAACACTCCTTTTGAAATCCACGTGCATGGCCAGGTGAGCCTGCGTGGCGATGTGACTTTTGACAATATCCAGGATGCGCTCAAGCCGCTCTGGAAGTATGCTGGCGAGCGCTCGCTAGCCGACGCGGCGGGCAGTTTTTACGAAGACGAGCCCGGCATTCGTTTTGACCCCGCTGAACATGTGCTGCAAATGTGCTGGACGGTGGAGGGGGACGACGATTTTCGCCAGGCTCTGGACGAGATGTGCATGAACCTGAACGAAGTGGCGCTGACCGGCGCCGCCATCGAGGTCACGTTTTACGACACCGAGTTCGAGGACGACGAAGAAGAGACTGACCCCGAAGCCGAGTCGCGCGACGATTTTGTGATGCTGTTTGTGGGGCCGGACCCGGCGTCCATCATGCAGGTGCAGCGCGATTTGCTGGTGCAGGACGTCATCAGCCTGATGGAGCGCCATTTTGATGGCGCCGAGTTGGGCGGTGTGGTGGCCGCAGTGGACCAGCTGTTCAGCCAGCGTTTCAATGACCTGGTAAGTTCACTGCAATTGGGCAAACCCCCGCGTGGTTCAGGTGGCATGGGCCACGGCGGCCGCAAACCCCGGCATTTGCATTAGCGCCGCACTTGCAGCGCCCCCGGGTTGATGATGTTGGTGGGTCGGCCTTTGATGAAGTTGACGACGTTGTCGAAGGCAGCGCTGAAATACATTTCGTAGCTGTCTTGCTCCACGTAACCAATGTGCGGCGTGCAAATGCAGTTCTCCAGGCGCAGCAGGGCGTGGCCTTGCAAAATGGGCTCGCTCTCATAGACATCTACCGCACCCAAGCCAGGGCGACCCCGGTTGAGCGCGCCGATCAGGGCGTCGGGCTCGATGAGCTCGGCGCGTGAGGTGTTGACAAGCAGGGCGGTGGGTTTCATGCGCGACAGGTCTTCGAGTCGGACGATGCCCTGGGTTTCTTCGTTGAGGCGCAGGTGCAGTGAGAGTACATCGGCCTGTTCAAAAAATTCTTCACGGGTCGCTGCGGCCTCAAAACCCATCTGGATGGCTTTTTCACGGCTTGGCGCGCGGCCCCAAATGATCACCCGCATGCCAAAGGCCTTGCCGTAACCGGCCACCAGCTGGCCAATGCGACCAAAACCCCAGATGCCCAAGGTATGTTCCTTGAGCACCGTGCCAAGGCAAAAGTTGACAGGCAAGCCGCTGGATTTGAGTCCGGATTGCTGCCACGCTCCGTGCTTGAGGTTGCCGATGTACTGCGGCAGGCGCCGGGTAGCGGCCATGATCAGCGCCCAGGTGAGCTCGGCCGGAGCCACCGGTGAGCCGCTGCCTTCAGCTACGGCAACGCCGCGTTCGGAGCAGGCGTTCACGTCGATATGACTGCCCACGCGACCGGTTTGCGAAATCATTTTGAGCTTGGGCAATTTGTCGATCAGTGCCCGGGAAAGTTGGGTGCGATCGCGGTTGAGCACAATCACATCGGCGTCCTTGAGTCGCACTGACAGTTGCCCAAGGCCCTTGACGTTATTGGTAAAGATTTTGGCTTGGTAAGCGTCCAGCTTGGCAGAGCAGGCCAGTTTGCGCACCACGTCCTGGTAGTCATCGAGGATCACAATGTTCATGACCCGAATTGTGCCTTGCCGAGTGGGTCTGTCTTGCGATAGGCGTTTAAAAATACGGAGCTCAGCTACGAATTTAGTTTGCCCCGGCGTTAATGCGGGCGCTCGAAGGCGGCCAGGCGGTCCAGTTCGGCACAGACGTCGGCCATGCGGCCGGAAATCACCATGCGGCCTACCTGCGATGGCTTTTGACCCGCTTCAAACACACGCAACACGCGCAAAGGCCGCAGTGCGTCGGTATGGGCGGCACCACTGGCCCCGGCATTGGACCGGGTGCAAACCCGCGGACTGCTTGCCTTGAAGTGCGCCAGACCGGGTAGCAAAGGGGGTGACAGGTAGGCGATGTTCATGGTGGAGTGCTCAGAATGGGTTGAGACAAGACGGGGCAGAAGCTGGCCTGGATGGTTTACATCAG
>JALNWC010000473.1 GCA_023231075.1 Rhodoferax sp. | reverse complement strand
GGCCGCCTCAGCAGTTCCCGCCCGAAGGTCAAACCAGCCGCGTTGATCACGAACGTGACCGCGGCAAGTGAACCGATCCGACGTGCCGGGTTTCCCGTGTTCCCCGAGGGCAAGCGTCTGCCATTTTTTATTGCATCATCCAACCGGGACCGTAGCCACCGCGACGCCGGTCTTTCTGCTCCTTGGTCAGTACCGAATCCATGCGGCCTTGCGCGTCCATCCGAGACTCGTCCATCTCGCGCTGAAGCTGATAGATCTTCTTGTGTTGCGCCTCGATCGCCACGGGGTCTTGCTTGCCGGAATAGTAAAGTTGTTGAAGCTTCATTTGTTCTGCATTCATCTTACTCATGAGATTCCAGTGCTTCTTGCGTACCTCCTCTTGAATCTGGGCAATCTTGTTCTGCTGCTGTTCGGTGAGGTCGAGTATCCCTGGGCCGGCACCGTAACCGTAACCGCGCATCATTCCGGGTCCCGGATTCCCGCGGCCCATCATGCCGTGGTCTCTGCCATAGCCATATCCTTCGTAATAGTCGTCGTCGTAACAGGCATGCGCGACCGAAGCGCCTCCCACCAGCAACAAACTGATCAACATAGGTAACACTCGTTTCTTGGCAATCATATTCATATCCTTGATCGTTAAAGTTGAACAACATGGCGCTTGTAGTGTCCTAGGCGCCCCTAACCCTGCTTCAGGTCGTCGCGTTTTTGCACATACTCCTCGCGACCAACTTCTCCCCGAGCATATCGTTCCTCCAGGACCGCCAGCGCGTCGGGCTTTCTTTCACCGTCCAGGGCGTTTGAGCGGCGACCACCAATCAGGTACTTCACCACCACCAGCACCAGCACCAGCACCAGCAGTATCGGAATCAGCCAGAAAAACGCCATGCCTAGCCATTCCAACCAATGACAGCCCATGCCACGCTCCTGCATCATCTCTTCCGACTGGCGGTAAACGCTGCTCGGCCGCCAAGTTGGTTAAGGAAAGTTCGCAAATTCATTTCAAATCCACCATCTACCTCGGGGCAGGAAGGCGACTGGATGATTTTCAGAACCAGCATCTTCACCCGCTCATCAACGATGCGGTAAAAAATCTGGACACCATCGCGCCGTTTTCCAAGAATCCCAGCCTTGTACAAGGTATTGAGGTGTTGCGACATATTGGGCTGGGTCGTCCCGATTCGGGCGATCAGTTGGCTCACGTTTTGCTCCCCATCGCGAAGATAATTGATGATTTTTAGCCGCGCGGGCGCCGACAACACTGAAAACAGTTCGGCTGCCATCTGAAATACATGATCCCGCTTATCCAAAGCGAATCTCGCCCAGAAAACTGGTCATCAACAAGTACTCTAAAAATGAACCTGCATGACTGACCGTCAGCGTGCGCTGAACCAGGTTGAAGTCGAGTGCCATCACACCGGCCATCCCGGCGAGCTTGCCGCGAATCAGACCCTCTTCGGTTGGGCAATCCATCTTGGCGATGGCCAGAACCGTGCTTTGGTTGGTCGGCGCTTCGTCCATCCGTACCGCCCGCATGCCGATGACTGACAACGCTTGTTCGACGGGCGTCAGAGACGGCATCGCGTGGCTCACCGTCAGCGTACGCTGCATCAAGTTGAATTCCAGTCCGGCCACACCGGACAGTTTCGACAGCTTGTCGCGGATCAGTGCTTCTTCGGTTGGGCAATCCATGTTGTCGATGCGGTAGAGCGTCCGCGTCAGCCTGGCATCGTTCGTTGACGGTTCCGATAACGAAATCGGGGTAGCGACGCAGCCGCATCCTTTCGAACCACACTCGCTCATGGCAAATCCTTGTTTTAAATCGTTTGGTGTTGCCAATTAGAGACCTTATAGCTACTATAGAGTCAAGTGTTTTGTTTATGGAGACGCAAATGGATATCAAAATCGGCGAACTCGCCCGACGCACCGAGTGCCAGACCGTGACCTGTCAGCGCCGGTTGAATATTGACCCAGGGCGGGTTGCCAATTCTTGAATCAGCAACTGTGGATAAGTGTACTCAATAGCTGGTTTTTTTCTTGTGTCTCCTTGGCTTTGATTTGAAGCAGGGGGAAGGAGCGAAGGGCGTAGCCCGTAGCGGATTTCCCCCTGCTTCGTCGCCTTCAGAACGGCTCGTCAGTCACCTCTGATGGCCCCGCCGCTTTACTGCCTTTTCGTTCACTCTCCCTGGCCTTGATGCGCGTCTTGGCCGCCATGGTGCTGTGCCGAAACCGGTAAGACTCGTTGCCCGTCTCCACGATGTGGCAGTGGTGGGTGAGCCGATCCAGCAGTGCCGTGGTCATCTTGGAATCCATAAACACGGCAGACCACTCGGAGAAGCTCCGATTGGTAGTGATCACCATGCTGGTGTGCTCATAGAGCTTGGAGAGCAGGTGAAACAGCAAGGCACCGCCGGCCTGGCTGAAGGGCAAATAGCCCAGTTCGTCCAGGATGACCAAATCCATGCGCATCAGTGCCAGCGCAATGCGTCCGGCCTTGCCTTCACGCTTTTCCTTCTCCAATTCATTGACCAGGTCGACCGTGGAATAAAAGCGCACCCGTTTGCCTTTGGCGGCAATGCCAGCCACCCCAATAGCCGTGGCCAGTTGCTTGACCAGTTTTTGGTCCACCTTGGAGGCCTCAAAGTCAAAGCCTGCAGGGTCACGGTGCAGTGGAAACTTGGCCGCTTTCATCTGGTGACGTACCGATGCAAAGGCCCGTTGTGCGTGTTCTGCTTGGAGCAAATGTTCGATCAACCAACGCGATGTTTGTACCCCCACATCGGTGGGCTTGCCCTCGTGAGTCGTCAAGTCGTTCCAGGCCCCCGCCATACCGTGCAGGCGCAGCTCCTTGAGCTCGGTCGTGATATCACGCATGGCCCACCTCCACCAGGACGT
>JALNWC010000472.1 GCA_023231075.1 Rhodoferax sp. | reverse complement strand
GGCCACATACTGCTTGATGGCCGCCACCGCCAGCGCACCGGCGGGCTCCACGATGCTGCGGGTGTCGACAAATACATCCTTGATGGCCGCGCACACCGCGTCGGTGTCGACCAACAGGTACTCGTCGACCAGTTCACTGGCGACACGGAAGGTCTCTTCGCCCACCAGCTTCACTGCCGTGCCGTCAGAGAACAAGCCCACGTCGGCCAGGGTGACGCGCTTTTTGGCGCTCACCGACTGCGTCATGGCGTCGGAGTCGTTCATTTGCACGCCAATCACCTTGATCTCGGGGCGCAGCGCCTTGATGTAATTGGCCACACCCGCAATCAAACCCCCGCCGCCAATCGCCACAAACACGGCATCGAGGCGCCCCTGGTGCTGGCGCAGCAGTTCCATGGCAATGGTGCCCTGCCCGGCGATCACATCGGGGTCGTCGAAGGGATGGACAAAGGTCAGGCCTTCCTTTTTCTCGAGTTCCACCGCGTGCCCATGGGCGTCGGAATAGCTGTCGCCAAACAACACCACCTCGCCGCCAAAACCACGCACCGCGTCCACCTTGACCTGCGGCGTGGTGATGGGCATGACGATGACGGCGCGGCAGCCGAGGCGCTGGGCGCTCAGGGCAACGCCCTGCGCGTGGTTGCCGGCCGAGGCGCAAATCACGCCCTTTTTCAGATGCGCCGGGCTTAAGCGCGCCATCTTGTTGTAGGCACCGCGCAGCTTGAAGCTGTGCACCGGTTGCTGGTCTTCGCGCTTGAGCAGCACCGTGTTGTGGATGCGCGCGCTCAGGTCCTGCGCAATTTCCAGAGGAGTTTCCACCGCCACGTCATACACGCGGGCGGTCAGGAACTTTTTGAGGTAGTCGGCGGGGGTCAAGGCAGGTGTTTTCATAGGGTGACAATGATAAGCGCCCCGCGCAAACCGACAAAAAGCGACAATCGCGGCTCTTGAATCTGGAAGGAAACCTGAACATGGAATGCACAGTGAGTTGGACCGGCGCCTTGGGGACGCGCTCGGGCATGGGCTTTTTGGCCGAAACCGGCAGCGGCCACACCCTGGTGATGGACGGCGCGCCCGATGCCGCCAAGCCCGACAACGGCGGCCAGAACCTGGCGCCGCGACCGATGGAAACCCTGCTGGCGGGCGCTGGCGGCTGCACCGCTTATGACGTGGTACTGATCCTCAAACGTGGTCGCCACGACGTGCGCGGCTGCACCGTCAAGCTTGAGGCCGAGCGCGCCGACCTTGACCCCAAGGTGTTCACCAAAATCAACATGCACTTCACCGTGACCGGCAAGGGCGTGCCCGCCGCCGCGGTCGAGCGTGCCATTGCCATGAGCCACGACAAATACTGCTCGGCCAGCGTCATGCTGGGCAAGACCGCAGACATCACCACCAGTTTCGAGCTGCTGGAGGTCTAAAAATCAGTCATTGCGAGCCAGCCGTATCCGGCCCGCTACCGCATACGGACCTTGAACCGCGACCCTTGTCATCCCGGGCTTGACCCGGGATCCATGAATTCCGGCAGCCATGGATTGCGGGTCGGAGCCCGCAATGACAGCTTGTTCATGGAAAGGTGTGCAGCACTGTGGCAGTCCATGAAGTCAAAAAAAACATGGATTGCTTCACTGCGTTCGCAATGACAATCTTTTTTCACGTCATTAAATGTGATGCGCCACGGTGGTCATGACCTTGGCGGCTGCGGCCATCAGGCCTTTGACCGGCGGCGGCAGGTCCATCGCACCGAGCTCCCTGGCATCCTGGGCATGGCGCGCCTCATCGTCCTTCATTTGCGCCACGATGGCGCGTGAGGCATGGTCACCGCTCGGCAAACGCACCAGGTGGCTCTCCAGATGCGCCTCCACCTGGTTTTCAGTCTCGACGACAAAACCCAGACTCACCTTGTCGCCGAGCTTGCCGGCCAGCAGCCCAATACCAAAGGCACCGGCGTACCACAGCGGATTGAGCAGCGAGGGGCGGTCGCCCAACTCTTTCAGGCGCTGTTCGGTCCAGGCCAGATGGTTGGTTTCCTCGGCGCTGGCTTTTTGAAAATGCGCCCGCAGCGCTTCATTTTTGGTGGCAAACGCCTGCGCGGTATACAGCGCCTGGGCGCAAACCTCGCCCACATGGTTGACGCGCATCAGCGCACCCGCTTCCTTTTTGTCGAGTTCCGAGAGTTCGGTGGCATCGCCCGGCACGGTCGGACAGGCCTGGGTGCCACGGTGCGGCGCGAACACCGTGCGCAAGGCGTCATCCAGGGTGCTTAAAAATCGGTCCATCATGTTGATTCCAGTTTTGCTGAGTTGATACTTTGCGGGTCAGACCACTCGCGAAGCGACGTGCTCTGACCCCAACTATTTAGATGCCTTGCGGGTCAGACCACTCGCCAAGCGACGTGCTCTGACCCCAACCATTTTGATGCCTTGCGGGTCAGACCACTCGCGAAGCGACGTGCTCTGACCCCAACTGATTAGCTGCATTGTAAATTTTGTACGCTATATTGCTGACCATGAACGCAAATTCACCCCTGTCCGAGCCATCGCTGGCCGAGCTTCAGTCCCTGCTGCGGCGCCACGGCGGCGATCCTCACGCCTTGGTTCAAATCCTGCGCGAATTGCAGGCGGCAAATGGCTGGCTGTCACGCCCGGTTTTACACCAAGTCGCCAAAACCTTGAACCTGACGCTGGCGCACGTGCAGGGCGTGGCCGATTTTTACCGTTTTTTTCATACCCGGCCGGTGGGCGCCTACCGCGTGCTGTTCAGCGACAACGTCACCGACCGCCTGCTCGGCAGCGAAGCCCTGCTGCAGCAATTGTGTCATTTGCTCAAGGTGGCACCGAAGCAGATGCGCGCCGATGGCCGTGTCAGCGTCGCCACCACCTCGTGCACCGGGC
>JALNWC010000471.1 GCA_023231075.1 Rhodoferax sp. | reverse complement strand
CAGTTGAACGACATGCCCACGCTGCAACAAAGCAGCAACAATCCGCCCCAAAGTCATGGCGACCCCATTGACTTCGGGCGGATAGGTTTCTGTGACAATCGCAACGCGAAGGCGCGGCGCGATTGAGCCACGGGACTCCGATGCGGTTACTTTTAGATCGTGCATGCGACCGAGGCTACGGATCAAAAGTAACCGTTTGATGATATTTTTTTGACGATTTCAAGACAGAACGTGCGACCGGGTGCGCAATGGCTTGGCGGCATCCAGCTCGCCGATCATCACCACGAACTCATCGCCGCCAACGCGCCACGGTATCGGCCTCACGCACGCGCTCCATCAAACGCCGGGCGACTTCGATCAAAATACTACCTGCCTTCACGCAGCAGGTTGCGGGCGATCACCAGTTGCTGGATCTGGGTGGTGCCTTCGTAAATGCGGAACAGGCGCACGTCGCGGTAAAAGCGCTCGATGCCGTATTCGGACAGGTAACCGGCGCCGCCAAAAATCTGCACCGCACGGTCCGCCACGCGGCCACACATTTCGCTGGCAAACATCTTGGCACACGCGGCTTCGGTACCGACGTCGCGGCCCTCGTCGCGTTTGCGGGCGGCATCGATCACCATGCAGCGCGCCGCATAAATGTCGGCATGGCTGTCGGCCAGCATGGCCTGAATCAGCTGAAATTCACCAATGGCTTTGCCGAATTGCTTGCGTTCGCGGGCATAGCGCAGCGCATCGCTCAGGATGCGCTCGGCCGCACCGGTGCTGGTGGCGGCGATGTTCAGGCGCCCTTTGTCGAGCACTTTCATGGCGGTCTTGAAGCCCACCCCCTCGACGCCACCGATCAGCTTGGCTGCGGGGATGCGCACATTCTCAAAAATCACGTCGCAGGTGTGGGCGCCTTTTTGCCCCATCTTCTTGTCGATCGGCCCCAAGGACACACCAGGCGTGCCTTTTTCAACAATGAAGGCCGAGATGCCGCTGGCGCCCTTGCGGTCTTTGTCAGTGCGCGCCATGACGGTAAAAATACCGGCTTCGGGTGCGTTGGTGATGTAGCGCTTGGTGCCGTTGATGACGTAGAAGTCACCGTCCTTGACCGCCGTGGTGCGCAGACTGGCGGCGTCCGAGCCACTGTCGGGTTCGGTCAGGGCAAACGAGCCGATGATCTCGCCGGTGGCGATCTTGGGCAGGTAATACTGCTTTTGCGCCTCGGTGCCGTCAATCACAATGCCTTGCGCGCCGATGCCGTTGTTGGTGGCAAACAGCGAGCGAAAGGCGGGCGACGTCTTGGCCACTTCAAAACCGGCCATGACTTCTTCCTCCATGGTCAGGCCCATGCCACCGTAGACCTCGGGGATCGACATGCCAAAGAGACCCAGGTCCTTCATGTCCTGCACGATTGTCTCGGGAATCTGGTCCGTCTCGCCAACATGGGCTTCCTGCGGCACCAGCTTTTCGCGCACAAAGCGGCTGATGGTGTCGAGCAGGAGGGTAAGGGTTTCCGGGTCTCTGATCATGGCGGTCTTTCGGTGAAAGGGGGGTTTATTTCATTTGTAGATCATCCGTGTCTAGGCGCTCCGACGCAGGCAGTGCTGTAGCACGACAAGGAGGGGCAACAACGACACGGGTGATATGGAAATGGAATTACTTGACGTATTTGCGGAACTCGGGCTTGCGCTTCTCACGGAAGGCGTTGCCACCTTCAGCCGACTCCGGGCTTTCGTAATACAGCTTGAGCGCGTGCATGGCCAGGCCGCCCATGCCGCGGATCATTTCGGTGTCGACGTTGAAGGACTTCTTGGCCAGGGCAATGGCGGTCGGGCTCTTCTCGACGATCTCGTCGCACCACTTGCGCACTTCGGCATCCAGTTGGTCCTGCGGCACCACGCAGTTGACCAAACCCATGGCCAGCGCTTCCTGCGCGGTGTAGCGGCGGCACAGGTACCAGATTTCGCGGGCTTTCTTCTCACCGACCACACGCGCCAACAAGGCGGTGCCAAAGCCGGGGTCGACCGAGCCGACACGCGGACCAGCCTGGCCGAACTGGGCGTTGTCGGAGGCAATGGCCAGGTCGCAAATGGTCACCAGCACGTTGCCGCCGCCAATGGCAAAGCCGTTGACACGGGCAATCACCGGCTTGTTGCAGTCGCGAATGGCGCTTTGCATTTCTTCGACCGGCAGGCCGATCACGCCACGGCCGCCGTAGCCGCCGTCCTGCGTGCCCTGGTCGCCGCCGGTGCAAAAGGCTTTTTCGCCGACGCCGGTGAGCACCACCACGCCAATGCTGCGGTCAAAGTCGGCGTCCTTGAAGGCATGGATCAGCTCTTCGCAGGTGTTGGCGGTGAAGGCGTTGTAGGCCTTGGGCCGGTTGATGGTGATGGTGGCGATGCCGTCGGCCTTGGTGTAGAGGATGTCGGTATAGACCGCTTTTGGGAATTCCATTTTGTGTTCCTTGGGACTGGTTAAGAGTTAGCCGACCATCGTCAGGCCGCCGGAGACGCTGATGACCTGGCCGGTGATGAAGGCCGCGTCGTCGCTGCCGAAGAAGGCAATGGCGCTGGCCAGGTCGTCGCCCTGGCCCAGACGGCCCATCGGGATGGCGCTGCGGAAGGCTTCGATCAGCTTGGCCGGGTCGCGCGCGCCTTCGGCCACACCGGCCAGCAAGGCGGTGTCGGTCGGGCCGGGGCAGACCACGTTGACCGTGATGCTCTGGCGCGCATGTTCACGCGCCAGTGTTTTGCTGAGTGCCACCAGGCCGCCCTTGCAGGCCGAATAAACAGCTTCGCCGGAGGAGCCGCCGCGGGCCGCGTCGGAGGCCACGTTGACGATGCGGCCATACTTGCGCTCGGCCATGCCGGGCAGCACCGCGTGCAGCATGTGCAGCGCGCCGGTCAGGTTGATGGCGATGAGCTT
>JALNWC010000470.1 GCA_023231075.1 Rhodoferax sp. | reverse complement strand
TTTTCTCGCCGGCAAGGTGGGTGAATATGCGATTGAACGGCGCGAGCCGATTCGCTCGGTGAACCTGCCGATTGCGGTGCCCAGCCGCCATTTTCGCGGCGCCGATGGGGCCTGGTTCAGCGTGTCGGTGGTCAACGAATCTGCATTCAAACGCTTTTGCACCGTCATCGAGCGGCCCGAGTGGCTCACCGATCCGCGTTACCAGCGCAATGCTGTGCGCATTGCCAACCGGTCGGTGCTGCTGGCCGAGCTGGAGGCGATTTTCGTCACCCGTCCGGCCGCCGCCTGGGTGGCCGCCTTCGAGGCCGCCGATATTCCCTGCGGGCCGGTGAACACGGTGTCCGGGGCCATGGCCGACCCGGTGCTGGCCGCCCGTTTCGTCGAGCATCCCGAGATGCCGGGGCTGCCGCTGATCCCTTTTCCGGCGCAGCTTGCCGCAGGCATGCGCAAGATCGGCGACATGCCGGCGCCGCCCGCGCTGGGGCAGCACACCGGGCAGGTGCTGGGCGAGCTGGGCTACGGTGCGCCGGAGATCGCCCAACTGGTGCGCGACGGGGTCGTGCGCCTGCATGAAACTGCCAAGGCAACCGCAGCAGAAGGGGAATCATGAGCACATCTTCTCCCGACATCTTGTGGACCCCCCGCGCGGATCGCATCGCGGGCGCCGGGTTGACCCATTTCCAGCAATGGCTGGAACGCGAAAAAGGCCTGCGCTTTGCCGGCTACGGGGCCTTGTGGCAATGGTCCGTGGATGACCTGGAGGGCTTCTGGCGCGCCATCGTCGACTATTTCGATCTGCCGCTCGACGACTGGAATGGCCCGGTTCTTGCCGATCGCCGGATGCCGGGCGCGCAATGGTTTGTGGGCGCGCGCACCAACTATGCGCGGCAGGTGTTCCGGCATGCGACGGACGCCAGACCGGCCATCGTTTTTCGCAATGAAGCGGGCGAGCGCACGGACATGTCCTGGCGCACGCTGCAGGACCAGGTGGCGGCGCTGGCGCAGTGGCTGCGCGCGGCGGGCGTGGGGCCGGGCGACCGCGTGGTGGCCTACCTGCCCAATATTCCGCAAACCATCGTGGCGTTTCTGGCCACGGTGTCGGTGGGGGCGATCTGGTCGGTGTGCTCGCCCGACATGGGGGCGCCCACGGTGCTGGACCGTTTCCGGCAGATCGATCCGAAGGTATTGATCGCGGTCGATGGCTACCACTGGGGTGGCAAGCGCTTCGACCGGCGCGACGCCGTGGCCAGGCTGCTCGACGGGCTGCCCAGCGTCGAGCGCTGCGTGCTCTTGCCCTACCTGGAGCGCAGCGCCAGCGCGGGCGCGCTGCGCGGTGGCGTGCTCTGGAGCGAGGTGGTCGGCGGCCCGGCTGAACTGCGCATCGAGTCACTGCCTTTCGACCACCCGCTGTGGGTGGTGTATTCGTCGGGCACCACCGGCTTGCCCAAACCCATCGTGCACGGCCATGGCGGCATCGTGCTGGAGCAGGTCAAGCTGATGCGCCTGCACAACGACATCGGTCCCGAAGACCGCTTCCACTGGTTTTCCACCACCGGCTGGATCATGTGGAACTGCCAGGTGGGGGGCTTGCTGGTGGGGGCGACGGTCTGCCTGTACGACGGCGCCCCGGCCTGGCCCGACTACACCACGCTGTGGCGTTTCGCGGGGGAAGTCGGCATGACGTTTCTGGGTGCCGGTGCGGCGTTTTATGCGGCCTGCCAGAAAGCCGGCGTCGAGCCGCGCGCGGTGGGCGCGCTGGGGCCGCTGCGCACCGTGGGTTCGACCGGCTCGCCACTGTCCCCGGAAAGCTACCAGTGGATTGCCAGGCAGGTCGGGCGCGATGTCTGGATCAACCCGATCTCCGGCGGCACCGACTTCGCCGGGGCCTTCGTCGGCGGCGTGCCGACCCTGCCGGTTGTTGTGGGGGAAATGCAAGGGCGCTGCCTCGGGGCGCGCGTCGAGGCCTTCAACGAGCAGGGCCAGCCGGTCGTGGACGAGGTGGGCGAGCTGGTCTGCACCGCGCCCCTGCCATCCATGCCCCTTTATTTCTGGAACGACCCCGGCAAGCAGCGCTATCTGGACAGTTATTTCGACATGTACCCCGGCGTCTGGCGGCATGGCGACTGGATCCGCATCACACCGCGCGGCGGCGCCATCATCTACGGCCGCAGCGACACCACCATCAACCGCCACGGCGTGCGCATGGGCACGAGCGACATCTACAGCGTGGTCGAGGCGCTGCCCGAAGTGCTCGACAGCCTGGTGGTGGACCTCGAATATCTGGGGCGTGAAAGCTATATGCCGATGTTTGTCGTGCTGCGCCCGGGCGTGGCGCTGGACGAGCCGCTGATAGCGCGCATCAAGAGCGCCATCCGCACGGCCGTGTCGCCGCGCCATGTGCCGGACGAGGTGTTTGCCGTGGCCGAGGTGCCGCGCACGCTCACCGGCAAGAAGCTCGAACTGCCGATCAAGAAGCTGCTGCTCGGCCAGCCCATCGACAAAGTGGTCAACCGCGATGCGCTGGCCAACCCCGCCAGCCTGGACTGGTTTCTTGAATTTGCACGCGTGCGCGCCGCGCAGACCCGCTAATTTTCCCCAACTTTTTTTCACAAGGAAACACCATGAGCGACCAGGAAGTCATTTACGACGTCAAGAATTACGTTGCCACCATCACCATCAACCGGCCCAAGACGCTCAACGCTTTCACCGGCGACACCATCAAGGACATGGAGCGGCTGCTGGCCCAGGCCGGCAACGACCCGAAGGTCGGCGTGATCGTGCTGACCGGTACCGGCGAGCGCGCCTTTTGCGTCGGCGGTGACGTCAACTGGGAAAAGAGCGACAGCAGCGGCAAGAGCGGCCTGCAGGACCTGGAATTCAACTTCAACCGCCAGATTGCCGAATGCCCCAAGCC
>JALNWC010000469.1 GCA_023231075.1 Rhodoferax sp. | reverse complement strand
GGAAAACAGCGCCGCCAGGATCAGCACGATGACCAGCGGAAAGCTCAGCATGCCCGCCAGCGCCACCATGCCGCCGCGCACGCCAAAATAACGGTCGCCAATCATCAGCGAGATGTTCACCACGTTGGGGCCGGGCAGCACCTGGGCTACCGCCCAGTCTTCGACGAACTGGGCCGGCGTGAGCCATTGCCTCTTGTCCACCAGCTCGCGCTGGACAATGGTCACCACGCCGCCAAAACCCTGCAATGCCAGCACGGTAAAAGCCCAAAAAAGTTCAGCCAGCGAGCGGGGACCGGGGTGCGATGCTGACGCGTGCAAGGGCTCTTGCGCGGAGATGGGTGGGCTAATTTTGACCATGAAGCCATTATCGGTGCGGGTTGCGGCATGACCGCAGGGTCAGCGCATCCGCTGGACGGGCTGGCCGCTTGGCAGCAAGTTATCATGGCGGCTCGTTGTGCGCCGACCCGGCTGTTTGTCTGGCCACATCCTCTCTTTCGTCGTTTTTTCAGATCCCTGTGCGTCTCAATTCCATCAAGTTATCAGGCTTCAAGTCGTTTGCCGAGCCGACCAATTTTTTGCTGCCCGGGCAATTGGTGGGGGTGGTCGGGCCCAACGGCTGCGGCAAATCCAACATCATGGACGCGGTGCGCTGGGTGCTGGGCGAGAGCAAGGCGTCGGAGTTGCGCGGCGAGTCGATGCAGGACGTGATTTTCAACGGCACCACCACGCGCAAACCGGCCAGTCGCGCCAGCGTGGAACTGGTGTTTGACAACGACGACCACCGTGCCGGCGGCCAGTGGAACCCGTTTGGTGAAATCGCCGTCAAGCGCGTGCTGACACGCGACGGCAACAGCAGCTACCTGATCAACAACCAGGTGGTGCGCCGCCGCGACGTGCAGGATGTGTTCCTGGGCACGGGTCTGGGGCCGCGCGCCTACGCCATCATCGGGCAGGGCACCATCAGCCGCATCATCGAGAGCAAACCCGAGGAGTTGCGGCTGTTCCTGGAAGAGGCGGCGGGGGTGTCCAAGTACAAGGAGCGCCGCCGCGAAACCGAGAACCGCCTGGGCGACACGCGGGAAAACCTGACCCGGGTCGAAGACATTCTGCGTGAGCTCAACGCCCACCTCGACAAGCTCGAGCAACAGGCTGAAGTGGCGCAAAAATTCAACACCTTGACGGCGACCGGCACCTTGAAGCAGCACCAGCTCTGGCTCCTCAAGCGCACCGAGTCGCAAACCGAGCAGGCGCGGATTCAGGCCGAGGGTCTGGCCGCGGTGAATGCGCTGGAGAGCCGCATGGCCGACCTGCGCCACATCGAGTCGGAATTGGAAACGGTGCGCCAGGCCCATTACGCCGCCGGCGACCAGGTCAACCAGGCGCAGGGCAAGCTGTACGAAGCCAGTGCCGAGGTCGGTCGGCTGGAGGCCGAGATCCGTTTTGTGGTGGAAGGACGCCAGCGGGTGGAGTTACGGCTACGCACCTTGCAAGAGCAGGCTACCGAATGGGCGACCCGCCGCATGGACGCCGAGGCCGCGCTGGAAAACCTGGCCGAGCTCGAATTGCTCGGCGAAGACAAAAACGAGGTGCTGGCGGCCCAACTGGAAGAGCAGGCGCAGCACCTGCCGACGCTGGAAGAAGCCTTGCGCCAGGCCCAGCGCGCCGCCAGCGAGCAGCGTGCCGGCGTGGCCCAGGTGCAGCAGCAGATTGGCGTGCTGGCGGCCGAGCAACGCGGCATCGAGGAACAGTCGCGCCAGCTGGACACGCGCCGTGAGCGCCTGCTGGCCGACCGCAACAGCCTGGTGGCGCCCGATGAAGGTCAATTGGCCGAGCAGCAGCAGTTGCTGGAACAGGCGCAAGAGGCTTCAAGCGTGGCCCAGGCCCGGCTCGAGACCCTGAGCGACAGCGCCCCCGAGCTCGACGAGCGCCGGCGCCAGCAGCAACAAAACGTGAACCGCGAGTCGGCGCAACTGGCCGAGCTGTCGGCCCGGCTGGAAGCGCTCAAGGCGCTGCAGGCGGAGCTCATGACCGACGGCAAGTTGCAGCCCTGGTTGCAAAAGCATGGCCTGGACCATTTGCAGGGGCTGTGGAGCCGCCTGCACATCGAGCCCGGTTGGGAAAACGCCCTCGAGGGCGCCTTGCGTGAGCGCCTGGGTGCGCTGGAGGTCAGCCGGTTGGAGCTGGTGCGTGCCTTTGCCCAGGACGCGCCGCCGGCCAAGCTGGCGTTTTACAACCCGCCATCCGCGGCACCGGTGTCGGCCCAGACCGCGCTGCCCAGGCTGTCGGACTTGCTGCGGCTGCACGATGCGGGACAAAAAGCGGTGCTGGACGATTGGCTGCAGGCTTGTTTCACCGCGGCCAGCCTGGAAGACGCCTTGGCGAGTCGCGAAAAATTGCAGCCCGGTGAGCTGATTTATGTCCGGAGTGGCCATGCGGTGGGCCGCCACAGCGTCAGCTTTTACGCGCCCGACTCCGAGCAGGCCGGCCTGTTGGCGCGCGCCCAGGAAATTGAAAACCTGGAGAAGCAGCTGCGCGCCCAGGTGCTGATCAGCGAGGAAGCGCGCGCCTTGCTGGTGCGTGCCGAGGCGGCTTATGCCGATGTGGCGCAGCGCCTGGCCAGCAGCCGCAAGGAGGCGGGGGAGGCGCAGCAAAAGGCCCATACCCTGCAGGTGCAGACCCTGCAGCTGAGCCAGCAGGCCGAACAGGTCCGCAGCCGCAGCGCCCAGCTTGCCAGCGACCTGGCCGAGGTGGAGAGCCAACTCGACGAACTGCAGGAGCGCCGCGTCACCGCCGAAGGGCGTTTTGAGGAATTGGACATGCTGCTCGCCGATGCCCAGCAGCGCCATGCCGAGTTCGATGACCAGGTGATGGCGGCCGAGCGCCAACTGGGCGCCAGCCGCGAACAGCTGCGCAGCCTGGAGC
>JALNWC010000468.1 GCA_023231075.1 Rhodoferax sp. | reverse complement strand
CAATCCGTTTGGTTCGGGGCGCGTCTCTCTGGAACGCGCCCTTTTTTCTGTTGCTCAATCACTCTTTACATCGGTTTCCTGGATGCATCACATCAGAAATTTCTCCATCATTGCCCACATTGACCATGGCAAGTCCACGCTGGCCGATCGCCTGATCCAGCGCTGTGGTGGTTTGCAGGAGCGCGAAATGGAAGCCCAGGTGCTCGATTCGATGGACATCGAGAAAGAGCGCGGCATCACCATCAAGGCGCAAACAGCGGCGCTGCACTACAAGGCGAAAGACGGCAAGGTCTATAACCTGAATCTGATCGACACCCCCGGTCATGTCGACTTTTCCTACGAGGTGAGCCGTTCCCTGTCGGCCTGCGAAGGGGCCTTGCTGGTGGTGGATGCCAGCCAGGGCGTCGAGGCGCAAACCGTGGCCAACTGCTACACCGCGCTCGACCTCGGGGTGGAAGTGGTGCCGGTGTTGAACAAGATGGACCTGCCCAACGCCGATCCTGACAACGCCAAGTCCGAAATTGAGGACGTGATCGGCATCGACGCCTCTGATGCGATTGCCTGTTCAGCCAAAAGCGGCATGGGCATTGACGACATCCTGGAAGCCGTGGTGGCCCGTATTCCGCCGCCCAGAGGCAAGCCGAACGGCCCGCTGCGTGCCATGATCATCGACAGCTGGTTTGACTCTTATGTCGGCGTGGTCATGCTGGTGCGGGTGGTCGATGGCCGCCTGGCCAAGGGGGAGCGCATCAAGATGATGGCCACCGGCACCACTTACAACGCCGACAGTCTGGGTGTTTTTACGCCGGCCAATGAGCCGCGGCAAGCCCTGGAAGCCGGTGAGGTGGGTTACATCATTGCCGGCATCCGCGAGCTGCAAGCGGCTAAAGTGGGTGACACCATCACGCTGATTCGGCCTGGTAGTGGCGGCGCCGCAGCCACCGCCACCGAGGCCTTGCCGGGTTTCAAGGAAATCCAGCCGCAGGTGTTTGCCGGTTTGTATCCGACCGAGGCCAACCAGTACGAAGGCCTGCGCGACAGCCTCGAAAAGCTCAAGCTCAACGACGCCTCGCTGCACTACGAGCCCGAAGTCTCGCAAGCCCTGGGTTTCGGCTTCCGCTGCGGCTTTCTGGGCCTGCTGCACATGGAAATTGTGCAGGAGCGGCTGGAGCGCGAGTTTGACCAAGACCTGATCACCACCGCGCCGAGCGTGGTCTACCAGGTGGTGTCGGTCGACGGCGAGGTCAAGATGGTGGAAAACCCGTCCAAAATGCCCGACCAGGGCCGTCTGGACGAGATCCGCGAACCCATCGTCACCGTGCACCTGTACATGCCGCAGGAGTATGTCGGGCCGGTCATGACCTTGTGCAACCAGAAGCGCGGCGTGCAGCTCAACATGGCTTACAAGGGCCGCCAGGTCGTGCTCACCTACGACATGCCGCTGGGCGAAATCGTCATGGATTTCTTTGACAAGCTCAAAAGCGTCTCGCGCGGCTATGCCTCGATGGACTACGAGTTCAAGGAATACCGCCCGGCCGACGTGGTCAAGGTCGACATCTTGCTCAACGGTGAAAAGGTCGATGCGCTGTCGATCATCGTGCACCGCTCGCAGTCGCAGTACCGCGGTCGCGCGGTGGTGGCCAAAATGCGCGAAGTGATCTCGCGCCAGATGTACGACGTGGCGATCCAGGCCGCCATCGGCGCCAACATCATTGCGCGCGAAACCATCAAGGCGCTGCGCAAGAACGTGATTGCCAAGTGTTATGGCGGCGATATTTCGCGCAAGCGCAAGCTGCTGGAAAAGCAAAAAGAGGGTAAAAAACGCATGAAACAAATTGGTTCGGTCGAAGTCCCGCAGGAGGCCTTCCTGGCCATTTTGAAGGTGGACGCATGATGCAGACGATCACTTCCGTGATTCTGGCGGCCTTCGCGGGCTATGTGGGGGCCTGGTATTTTGGCGTGCTCGAAGGCAACTTTGCCCTGCTCCTGTTCCTGGCCACCGTGGTCACCGGCATCTACTGGCTGGCCGAGCGCTTCTACTTTTTGCCGCATCGCCAAAAAGCGGCTGCCGCCCTTGAAGTTCAGGACATTGCACGCAAGGCCGAACTCAGCAAAATGGGCATCAGCAAGGTCGACGGTGACGTGGCCGAGGCCAAACGCCGCATCCTGGCGCAGCCCTGGTGGCTGGACTGGACGGCGGGCTTGTTCCCGGTGATCATCGGTGTCTTCATGCTGCGCTCCTTCCTGTTCGAGCCTTTCAAGATCCCGTCGGGCTCGATGGTTCCGACGCTGTGGATCGGTGACCTGATTCTGGTCAACAAATTCCATTACGGGCTGCGCCTGCCGGTGCTCAACACCAAGATCACCGAGGGCACGCCGCCGCAGCGCGGCGACGTCATGGTGTTTCGCTACCCGCCCAAACCCAGCCTCGATTACATCAAGCGCGTGGTGGGAGTGCCTGGCGATGAAGTGGCCTACCTCAACAAGCGCCTGACGATCAACGGCACGCCGCTGCCCACCAACGCGCTGCCGGAGTTTTTTGACGAAGACACCATGCGCTACTTTCCGCAGTTTGAAGAAACTCTGGGGGCGCAGCCGCACCGCTTGCTCAATGACCCGGCACGGCCTGCGTTCATTCCGGGTGCCGATGAATTTGAATTCAAAAACAATTGCCGCTACAGTATTGAAGGTGTGGTGTGCAAGGTGCCCGAGGGGCATTACTTCATGATGGGCGACAACCGCGACAATTCGCTGGATTCGCGCTACTGGGGTTTTGTGCCGGAGAAAAACATCGTGGGCAAGGCCTTTTTTGTCTGGATGAATTTTGGCAACCTCAAGCGCATCGGCTCTTTCAATTGACCAGGAGACTGACATGACTTCTTCTTTCAAATCCGGCCAGCGTGGCATCACCCTGATCGGCGTT
>JALNWC010000467.1 GCA_023231075.1 Rhodoferax sp. | reverse complement strand
GGTGACATCGGGGCCAAGGTAAAAGTGGGTCCAGAAATAATGGGTGGACAAGCGCTCGACAAACTCGCCCAGCGCGCTGGCCAGGCAGGCCAGGCGGCTGGCGCCCTTGCCGTTGGCGAACAGCAGCGGACAGTCGCGGTCGCGGATGTGGACCGACCAGATGCCGTCGACCGGGTTGAGCCAGCTGCGCTCTTCAATGTGGAAACCCAGGGCTTGCAGCTTGCCTTGCAGGGTTTGAATTGTGGTTTCGAGGGCGGCATCTTTGCCGGGAATAAAGGTGGTGTGGTTCATCGCCCCAGCATACCTCAGTCCTCTGGACTTGCGAAAAACTGCCCCAGCGTCGTTGCGTCGCCTTGCCGTACGCTTGTACTGCCTGCGGCGACGCGCCTAGCTGGGGCAATTTTGCGTAAATCCTAAGCCGGACGAGCCGGAGGCAGCGGACTCTGACTTGCTCCCTCCCCCTCTGAGGGAGGGTTAGGGTAGGGGCGGGTTTGCCAGCGGTGTTGATTCAAAGGACGCAGCCCCCATCCCCGCCTTCCCCCAGCGGGGGAAGGAGCCAAGGCAACTGCGCACGGGTGATTCTTCTCATGATTTGCAAAGATTGAACTTATTGTGAGACTAAAGCCGTTCAACCTGACGGTCGGGATGAAAACGCTAGACTCGCAAGTTGGCGAATTAACCCCCCGAGGAGATTTTCATGATTCTTGAACTTGCCGACTTTTCGATCCAGCCCGGCCAGAACGCCGCCTTTGAAGAGGCCATTCAACGTGGCTTGAAAACCGTGATGACCCATGTTAAGGGCTTTGAAGGTTTCAAGGTGAACCGCTGCCTTGAAAACCCGCAGCGCTACGTTCTGCAAATTTTCTGGACCACGCTGGAAGACCACACGGTGAGTTTCAGGGAGTCCCCGGCGTTTGCCGAGTGGCGCGCCATCGTCGGGCCATTTTTTGCCAGCCCGCCGGTGGTGGAACACTTTGAGCTGGTCGCCAAATCGGCCTGATGCATCTTTTAGGGGCCGCCATGAACACTGTTTTTCCTCCCGCACCCGGCGTGACCGTGCCGGTGGTCGGCACCAGCGCGCAGTTTCCGGTGCACCGCATCTACTGCGTGGGCCGCAATTACGCCGAGCACGCCCAGGAGATGGGCCACAGCGGGCGCGAGCCGCCTTTTTTCTTCATGAAGCCGGCCGATGCGCTGCTGGTGGCTGCGCCTGGCAGCGTCACGCCGCTGCCCTACCCCAGCCTGACCAAAAATTTTCACCATGAAATTGAACTGGTGGTGGCGATTGGCACCGGTGGCAAAAACATAGCGGTGGAACAGGCGCAAAGCCATATTTTTGGCTACGCCGTGGGTCTGGACATGACCCGGCGCGACCTGCAAAACGAGATGAAGGCCCAGGGCCGCCCGTGGTGCATTGGCAAGGGCTTTGACCACTCGGCCCCGATCGGCCCCATCACCCCAAAAGACGCTGCTGGCGACATCACCCACGCCACGATCAGCCTGCAGGTGAACGACGCAATGCGCCAAAACAGCACGCTGGCACAGCTGATCTGGAACATTGGCGAAACCATTTGCCAGCTCTCAGCCGCCTGGGAGCTGCAGCCCGGTGACCTGATCTACACCGGTACCCCGGCCGGTGTGGGCGCTGTGCTGCCGGGCGATACGCTCAAGGGCCGCATCAGCGGCTTGACCGACATTGCATTGAAGGTGGTTTAGGTTCATGCACCGCCCGCCCATCAAACACTGCAAAAACTGTGGCACGGCCGTCATCTACCGGCTGCCCGACGACGGCGACACCAGGCACCGCGCGGTGTGCCCGACCTGCCAGACCGTGCACTACGAAAACCCGCTCAATGTGGTCGGCACCATTCCCGTCCTGGGCGACAAGGTGTTGCTGTGCAAGCGCAGCATCGAGCCGCGCCGGGGCAAGTGGACGCTGCCCGCCGGTTTCATGGAGCTCAATGAGACCGTCAGCGAAGGCGCGGCGCGCGAGACCCTGGAGGAAGCCGGCGCACAGTTCGAAATGGGTGAATTTTTCTCGCTGGTGAACATCCCGCGCGTGGGGCAGGTGCACCTGTTCTACCGTGCCCAGCTGCTGAGCGACCAGTTTGATCCGGGCTTTGAAACGCTTGAAGCGCGCTTGTTTGCCGAGCATGAAATTCCCTGGGACGAGATCGCCTTCAGGACCGTGGGCGAAACCCTGAAACGTTTTTTTGCCGACCGCCGCCATGGCAACTTTTCCATCCATGTCTTTGACATCACCTGAACTGCAAGCCAGCCTTGAATTCTGGTTTTACCGCGTGAGGGCCTATGTGCTGCTCAACGTGCTGGATGACCCGGCCTGGCTGGCCCTGATGTTTTGCTAAGGCGACCACCCATGCTGCCCTGCTACGTGCTGCTCGACCTGGAGACCACCGGTGGCAACCCGGTGCATGACCGCATCACCGAAATTGCCGCCGTGCGGGTGGAGCAAGGGGTGGAAGTGGCGCGCTGGAGCAGCCTGGTGAATCCGGGGGTGCACGTCTCCAGCTTCATCGAGCGCCTCACCGGCATCAGCAATGCCATGGTGGCCGGTGCCCCGCGCTTTGCCGAGGTCGCCCCCGAACTGCTGGCCCTGCTTGACGGTGCCGTGCTGGTGGCCCACAACGTGCGTTTTGACCACGGTTTTCTGCTCAACGAATTGAGCCGCCTGGACGTGGCGCTGCGCGTCAATACCCTGTGCACGGTGCGCCTGTCGCGCCGGTTGTACCCGCAGTTCAAGGGCCATGGCCTGGATGCCATCATGCAGCGCCACGGCCTGACCAGCGCCGCCCGGCACCGCGCCATGGGCGATGTCGAGGTGATGCAAAGCTGGCTCACGTTGGCGCAGGCCGAGCTGGGCGCCGACCATGTGGCAGACCACGCGCAAAGCCTGCTGCAAGGCAGCGC
>JALNWC010000466.1 GCA_023231075.1 Rhodoferax sp. | reverse complement strand
GGCATGATGGGCGCGGGCATTGCCTTCGCCGCCGCCGAGGTCGGCATGGACGTGGTGCTGCTCGACAGCAGCACCGACAGCGCGGCCAGGGGCAAGGCCTACAGCGAGAACCTGTGGAACAAGCGCGTGGCCGCCAAGCGCATGACCGAGGCCGAGCGCGCTGCCAAGCTCACCCTGATCAAGCCGACCACCGACTTCGCCGACCTGGCAGGCTGTGACATCGTGGTCGAAGCGGTGTTTGAAGACCGCGCCATCAAGGCCGACGTGACGCGCAAGGCCGAGGCGGTGATCGCCCCCGGCGCCCTCTTCGCCTCCAACACCAGCACCCTGCCCATCAGCGGGCTGGCCGAGGCGTCCGCACGTCCGGCCAACTTCATCGGCCTGCATTTCTTCTCGCCAGTCGACAAGATGCCGCTGGTGGAGATCATTCGCGGCCAGGCTACCAGTGACGAATGCCTGGCCCGTGCCATGGACTTCGTCAAGGCGATCCGCAAGACGCCCATCGTCGTCAATGACAGCCGCGGCTTCTACACCAGCCGGGTGTTCTCGACCTACGTCGGCGAAGGCCTGGCGCTGCTGGCCGAAGGCGTGAAGCCGGCCCTGATCGACAACGCCGGGCGCATGGCCGGCATGCCGGTGGGGCCGCTGGCGCTGGCCGACGAAGTCTCGCTCGAATTGATGGCGCGCATCCGCAAACAGACCGCCGCCGACCTCGGCCCGGCCTACCAGCGCAGCGCCATCGACGACGTCTGCGACCGCATGGTGGACCAGTTGGGACGACTGGGCAAAAAGACCGGCAAGGGTTTCTACGACTACCCGCAAGAGGGCCAGAAGCAACTGTGGGCCGGCCTGGCGCAGGCGTTCCCGCTGGCGGCCACGCAACCCACGGTCGAAGAGGTCAAGCAGCGCCTGATGTTCATCCAGTCGATTGAGACCGCACGCTGCCTCGAAGAAAAAGTTCTGCTGGCACCGATCGATGCCGATGTCGGCGCGATCCTGGGCTGGGGCTTCCCAGCCTACCTGGGTGGCCCGATCGGCCAGATCCACAGCCTGGGGGTGTCCGCCTTTGTCAAAGCCTGCGAGCGCCTGGCCGAGCGGCACGGTGCGCGCTTCACGCCGCCGCAACTGCTGCGCCGCATGGCCGACCAGGGTGAGCGTTTTTACGACCTGTAAGCAGGCCTGCCACCCCATTCGTTCACTGCGACCTTTCAGCAAGAACCGCCCATGCCCGCCATTCAAAGTCAAATCGACCCGCAGTCAGAGAGCTTCCAGCGCGAGCGCGCACGGATGCTCGCGCTGATCGACAGTTTCCGCACGCTCGAAGACCGTGTGCGCAACCTGTCGAACAGCCAGGAAGCCAAGTTCCGCGCCCGCAAACAGCTGCTGCCGCGCGAGCGCATCGCGCTGCTGCTCGACCGCGGCTCGTCGTGGCTGGAGTTTTCGACCCTGGCCGGCTTCAGGATGCACGACGACGATGGCGAGAAGAACGTGCTGGGGGGCGGGATCATCTGCGGCATCGGGGTGGTGTCGGGCATCCGCTGCGTGGTGATCGCCTCCGACAGCGCGATCAAGGGCGGCACCATCACGCCGATGGGCATGAAGAAGAGCCTGCGCGCCGAAGCCATCGCACTGGAGAACAAACTGCCGGTGGTGCGGCTGGTCGAGTCCGGCGGCGCCAACCTGATGCATGTCGGCGAGGTGTTCATTGAAGGCGGCCGCGGCTTCGCCAACCAGGCGCGGCTATCGGCCAGGGGCATTCCGCAGGTCTGCGTGATGCATGGCCACTCGACCGCCGGCGGCGCCTACCTGCCGGGCATGTCCGACTATGTGATCATGGTGCGCGGCCGCGCCAAGGCTTTCCTGGCCGGTCCACCCTTGCTCAAGGCCGCCACCGGCGAGATCGCCACCGACGAAGAACTGGGCGGCGCCGAGATGCACTGCTCGATGTCGGGCGTGGCCGAATACCTGGCCGAGGACGATGCCGACGGCATCCGCATCGCACGCGACATCCTGGCGCGGCTGCCGTGGAACGACCGCTTGCCGATGCGAGCGGTGAAGACCTGGAAAGAGCCGCGTTATCCGGTCGAGCAACTGGCGGGCGTGGTGCCGGTTGACTTTCGCCAGCCCTACGACATGCGCGAAGTGCTGGCGCGGTTGATCGACGACTCCGACTTCCTCGAATTCAAATCGCTGTACGGCTCCAGTACCGTGTGCGGCCATGGCGCCATCGAGGGACATCCTTGCGGCTTCATCGGCAACAACGGGCCCATCGATCCGCAAGGCGCCACCAAGGCGACCCAGTTCATCCAGCTGTGCTGCCAGTCGGGCACCCCGATCGTCTATCTGCAGAACACCACCGGCTTCATGGTCGGCAAGGATGTGGAGCAGGCCGGCATGATCAAGCATGGCGCCAAGATGATCCAGGCCGTGGCCAATGCCACCGTGCCGCAGATCACCGTGATGACCGGCGCCTCCTTCGGTGCCGGCAACTACGGCATGTGCGGCCGCGCCTACGATCCGCGCTTTCTGTTCGCCTGGCCCAACGCGCGGGTGGCGGTGATGGGCGGCGAGCAGGCCGCCACCGTGATGCGCATCGTCACCGAAGAAAAATTTGCCCGCACCGGCAAGGAGCCGCCTGCCGAAGCCATGGCCACGATGCAAAGCGAGATCCTGGCGCGTTTCGACCTCGAATCGCATTCGCTGTTTGCCACCGCGCGCCTGTGGGACGACGGCATCATCGACCCGCGCGACACCCGCCGCGCGCTCGCCACCACCCTGGCGGTGTGTCGGGAAGCCGGGTTGCGGCCCTTGCTTTCGAGCACTTTTGGCGTGGCACGGATGTGAGCACCCTGATGAACTTCAGCAAAATCCTGATTGCCAACCGCGGCGAGATCGCCTGCCGGATCATCCGCACGGCCCAGGCCCTGGG
>JALNWC010000465.1 GCA_023231075.1 Rhodoferax sp. | reverse complement strand
TCGGGCAGCGGCTGAACTGGCTGCGCCTGCGGCTGGTCGAGCTCGACGCCGACAAAGCGCGTTTTTTGCGCCATATCTCCCATGAACTCAAGACCCCGCTGGCCTCGCTGCGGGAAGGCGTCTCCCTGCTGGAGGACGGCGTGGCCGGCGAACTGAGCCATGAGCAGCGTGAAATCGCGCAAATCCTGCGCCACAACACCGGTGTCTTGCAGGGCCAGATTGAAGACCTGCTGCGTTTTAATACGGCGGCGTTTGAGGCCCGCCAGTTGCACCGCCAGACGACCAACCTGCTGGAGCTGATTGAAGCCCAGGTTGACGCGCAGCGTCTGCAATGGCGTGCCCGTGAGCTGTCGGTCACCATCGCCGGCAAGCCCATCCTGGTGGAGCTGGACCCCGAAAAAATCGGCACGGTGCTGGCCAACCTGTTGTCCAATGCCATCCGCTACTCACCACCGAAGGGCGAGATCCGCCTGGAGCTGAGTACACCGCCGGGCCTGGTCCGCATCGACATTCACGACCAGGGTGTGGGCGTGGCCCCGGCTGATCGCGAGCGGATTTTCGAGCCGTTTTACCGTGGCGAGCGCCAACCCAGCGACGTGGCGCGGGGCAGCGGCATTGGTCTGTCCATCGTGAACGAATATATTGCCGCGCACGGCGGACGCATCGAGCTGCTGCCGGACCAAGGCGGTGCCCACTTCAGAATCGAGTTTCCCCATGTTTTCAAATCCTGATTTTCCTGTGAGACAGGCTCATCGCCTGGCCCGTCTCGGTCTGCTGGCATCCATCTCCATCGCGGTGCTGGCGGCCGGCTGCGCTGGCCGTTTCGGCCCTCGCGCTGACGACGCAACGGGCGCGATGGCCACGCCAGCTGCTGCCCCCCAGGCCTGCCTGCCGGTATCGCCGCTCGGCCCGGTCGCGCCGCAGGCGACTGACGCCGTCACACGCATGCTGGCCTACGCGGACCGGGTGCGCCGGCTGGCGCCGGCAGAGTTGAGCCAGGAAGTGATCCGGCTGGGCGACGCGGCCGGCCCGACCCAACAGCTGCAGTTGGCCCTGGCCCTGAGTCAGCTTCATCAACTGAGCGAGCTCATACGTGCCCAGGAACTGCTGTGGCGCGTGCTGGCCAATGCCGACACCGAGGCGCAGACGCTGCATCCGCTGGCCGGCCTGCTGGCCTCGCGCTACGGCGAGCAGCGCCGCCTGGAAGAACAGCTTGAGAAACAAACCCAGCAGACACGCGACATGCAGCGCCGGCTGGATCAGACCAATGAGCGGTTGGAAGCACTCAAGGCGATCGAACGCAGCCTCACGAACCGTCCGCCCGCGGCCAGCGCCCCGGCGCCGGGCAATCGTGGCACCCGCCCGACAACGCCATGAGCGATTTGCCTGACGACCCCGTCACGCCGCCCGCCGCGGCGCCTCGCGCACCGGGCCCCCATCTGCTGGTGGTTGACGACGACGCCGACATGCTGCGCCTGCTGACCATCCGGCTCACAGCGGCGGGCTACCGCGTGACGGCGGTCACCTCGGCCGAGGCCGCCATGACCCAGCTGCATATCGAGCGGCCGCAGCTGGTGCTCAGCGACGTGCGCCTGCCGGGCCGCGACGGCCTGGCGCTGTTTGACGACATTCGCGCGCAACACCCCTCGTTGCCGGTTATTTTGCTGACCGCCCATGGCACGATTCCCGATGCGGTCCAGGCCACCGAGCGCGGTGTCTTCTCCTACCTGACCAAGCCCTTCGATGGCAAGAGCCTGCTCGACAAGATTGCGCAGGCGTTGTCGCTCAGCGCCCCGGCCCATTCGGTCAAGCCCGGCAGCCCGCAGGCGTGGCAAAACCAGATCATCAGCCGCTCCAGCCGCATGGCCGAAGTGCTGGCGGAAGCGCACATGGTGGCGCAATCGGACGCCAGCGTGCTGCTGCGCGGCGAAAGCGGCACCGGCAAGGAACTATTGGCCCGGGCGATTCACCAGGCCGGCTCGCGGGCCAGCAAACCGTTCATCGCGGTGAACTGCGGCGCCATTCCGGAGCCCTTGCTGGAGTCGGAACTGTTTGGCCACGTCAAGGGCGCCTTCACCGGCGCCGTGGCGAATCACATCGGGCTGTTTCAGGCGGCCGACGGTGGCACCCTGCTGCTCGACGAGATCGGCGACATGCCGTCGGCGCTGCAGGTCAAGCTGCTGCGGGTGCTGCAGGAGCGCATGGTGCGGCCCTTGGGCTCAAGCCAGTCCATTCCCGTGGATGTGCGCATCATCTCGGCCACGCACCGCGACCTCGACCTGGCGATGGCCGAGGGCCAATTCCGTGCCGACCTGTACTACCGGCTCAATGTTGTCACCTTGAGCTTGCCGCCGCTGTCCGAGCGGCGCGAGGACATCGCGCTGCTGGCCAACTATTTCTTGGTCAAATTGGCCGACAAATACAAGAAACGCCTGAGCGGATTTGCGCCCGAGGCCCTGATTGCCTTGACCACGGCCGCCTGGCCGGGCAATGTGCGCCAGCTCTACAACGTTGTGGAGCAGGTCTGCGCCCTGTCGACCTCGCCGCTGGTGCCGCTGGCCCTGGTTCAGCGTGCCCTGCGCTCGCCCAGCGTGGAGGTGCTGACCCTGGCCGAGGCCCGGCAACGCTTCGAGCGCGACTACCTGGTGGGCCTGCTCAAGCTCACCGACGGCAATGTGGCCGACGCCGCCCGTCTGGCCGACCGCAACCGGACCGAGTTTTACCGCCTGATGCAAAAGCACGGCCTGACGCCGGGGCTGTTCAAGGCCGACAACAGCGGGCCGGCCTCGCCCCCTGCCGCAAGCTGAGTCGCTCGCAGGCGACAGACCTAAGCGCTTGATTTAAAAGGGATTTCAACTTTACAAGCGGGATGTTGTCGCTCGTCGGCGACAAAAACACCGGTTTGCACCGGCTTTGCGGTCACTTTTCGGC
>JALNWC010000464.1 GCA_023231075.1 Rhodoferax sp. | reverse complement strand
CTGGCCCGATGCGCGCGGCGCGACGCATGTCCCCGGCGCCGGCCCGCTGCTGCCGACGTTCGCGGCGGCCTTGCACGCCGCCCTGCTCAGCGGGGCCATGACCCGCGTGTTCGAAATGACATTGCAATACTGCAATGACCGCATCCAGTTCGGCAAAACCCTGGGCAAGTTCCAGGCGGTGCAGCACCAGTTGAGCGTCATGGCCGAACATGTGGCTGCGGCGTCAATCGCCGCCGAAGCGGCTTTCCGTACCGACGCGACCGCGCCCTCCTTGCTTGCCGCGGCCATGGCCAAATCCCGCACCAGCGAGGCGGCCATGCTGGTGGCCTCCATGGCCCATGCGCTGCACGGCGCCATTGGCATTGCCGAAGAATACGCCCTGCAATTGCTGACCCGGCGTTTGCATGAATGGCGCATGGCCCATGGCTCGGAAGCGCACTGGAACGCATTGATTGGCCATGGCGTGCTGGCTTCAGACATATCTATCGCCGATTTTGTGCGGTCGGTTTAAATCCCGTCGAGACATGGCACTCGCGGCGAGTCTTCGATGATGGGCGCCGCGTGGAAGTGCGGGTTTTCCAGATGAAATTGAACTCCGAATCCATAGTGAGGGCCGCTGAACTGGACCTTTCGACCCGCTACCATCGTCCGAAGCGTCTTGACGTAGGAGCGCGATGCCTTGAACTGACATTGCCACCTCTACCGATGGGTTTGCAGCGGGGGAGCGGGTCTACAGAAATTCAAAATGCTCGCCTGATAACCGACATGGGCGCCGGTAGGCCAACGGTCAGCTATATGACCGAGATTTCAACCAAAAGGGGTGCACGGACTCGACCAAGAGCGGTTATTGGTCTGATTTCAGTTGAATGGTCGTTCATCTCGGAGCTGCCATTCAATAACAAGAACGACAGATGATCGATTCTGAGGCTGGCGGATGGAACGCCACGGACAGGACATCGCGTTGTGTCCGACGCGCGATGGCATCTATGTGTTCGATGAGCATGGGCATGGCGATTTCAAATAGGTGAGATGTCCGTCATTATTGGGATACTGTGGGCTTCAACATCAATGGAATCCCCATGAATAGAAATGTTGCCACCATCCCGCAGGATTTGATCGCCGCTCTCAAAAAGGCAAAACATGTCGTGGTGTTCACCGGCGCCGGGGTTTCGGCTGAAAGCGGCATCCCAACCTTCCGTGATTCGCTCACCGGCCTGTGGGAGCGCTTCCATGCCGAAGACCTGGCCACGCCCGGTGCCTTTCGCAAAGACAAGGAACTGGTATGGGGTTGGTACGAGTGGCGGCGCATGAAGGTGTCGCAGGCGCAGCCCAACCCTGCCCACATTGCCGTTGCAACCTTGGCGACGCTGGTGCCTAAACTCACCATCGTCACGCAAAACGTGGACGATCTGCATGAGCGCGCTGGTAGTACCGATGTGCTGCACCTCCACGGTAGTCTGCATTCGCCGCGCTGCGCCACTTGTGGCCAAGCCCACATTTTGCCGCCCGGCATCCCGGTGGAACCCGAAGGAGGCCGCCGATCGAGTCCACCTGTTTGTATTTGCGGCGGCCTTGTCCGCCCCGGCGTTGTCTGGTTCGGGGAAGACCTGCCGGTCAGGGAGTTGCGCCAGGCATTTGAAGCCGCCCAAAAGTGCGACCTGTTGTTCGCCATTGGAACCTCTGGCTTGGTGCAACCGGCGGCACGCATCCCATCTCTGGCAAAACAGGCAGGTGCTTGCGTGGTGCAGGTCAATCCAACCAGTACAGGGCTGGATCGTGAATGCACTTGGTCGGTACGCGGCGGTGCCGGGGAAATCATGCCAAACCTGTTGCAGGCGGCGTTTGGGCCAGCATGAGACCATGATTCTGTCCCTCGACTTCGACGGCGTACTTCATCCCCAGTATGAAAAGCAGCGCGTGCCTGCTGACGTGGCGTTTTGCAACCTGCCGCGATTTGAGGCAGTCATGCTGATTTGGCAAATTTTCCTGAAGCAGCCAAAAAAGTGGCGGGGTTTGAGTTGTGGCAAGTGCAAGTGGGCGCCATGCCCAGTGACTTCAAACCCATGCCCACGGTTGGCGCTGGGGTTTACGAGGTGCGGATCAAAGTGCGAGGCCAGTGGCGCGTTATTTATGTCGCCAAGCATGAAGAGGCGGTGTATGTGCTGCATTGCTTTCACAAGACCACGCCCAAAACGGCGAAGGCGGACATTGATTTGGCGGCCAAGCGTTACAAACTGATTGGAGCTTGATTTATGGTTAAAAAAGTTGTTCCCCTGAGTACAGATGCGGATGCCGTGGTGACACCCTCAAGCGGCAATGTGTTTACCGACTTGGGCTTTGGGCCGGGCGAGGCGGCCGTGATGGGCCTGCGCGCTGACTTGATAGCGCGCTTGCGCGCGCTGGTGCAGACCGAAGGCTGGACGCAAGCGCAAGCGGCGGAGCGGTTTGGCATTGCCCAGTCGCGGGTCAGTGATTTGCTGCGCGGCAAATGGGACAAGTTCAGCCTGGATATGCTCATCACGCTGGCGGCGCGGGCCGGGCGCAAGGTAGAGCTGGCCGTGGTTTGAGCGAGCTTTACATAGGGGTCGAAAATCGACCTTCGACCTGTCTATTTGAACCTGGTGCGCAGGGCCTGCACGCACGTCGAGTTCAAGACCGTATTCCTCCACAGGTGGATGCGCGGAGGAGCGCGGCCTGCTGCGCGTCCTGGTCCGCCGAAGTCTTCAGTCGTGCGCCTCAATGCCCGCACGATGGACTTCCTTACCTCGTCAGCTTGTCCTGCAGCTCGGCCACCGTTTCCGGGTTGACCAGCGAGGACAGGTCGCCCGGACTGTCGCCCCGGTACACCGACCGCACGACGCGGCGCATGATTTTCATGTTGCGTGTCTTGGGCAGGTCGCTGACCAGCAGCACCTGTCTGGGGCGGTAGGAGGCGCCCATGCCATGGACGACCG
>JALNWC010000463.1 GCA_023231075.1 Rhodoferax sp. | reverse complement strand
CTGGGCGGTGGCGTGGTGGGCGACATGACCGGCTTTGCCGCCGCCAGTTTCATGCGCGGTGTGCCGTTTGTGCAGGTGCCCACCACCTTGCTGGCGCAGGTGGACTCGTCGGTGGGCGGCAAAACGGCCATCAACCATCCGCTGGGCAAGAACATGATTGGCGCCTTTTACCAGCCGCTCAAGGTGGTGTGCGACCTCGATACGCTCAAGACCCTGCCTGCGCGCGAGCTCAGCGCCGGCCTGGCCGAGGTCATCAAGTACGGGCCGATTGCCGACATGGATTTTCTGGCCTGGCTGGAGGCCAACATGGACGCTTTGCTGGCCCGTGAGCCCGCCGCGCTGGCGCATGTGGTCAAGCGCAGTTGCGAGATCAAGGCCGACGTGGTCGGGCAGGACGAACGCGAGTCGGGCTTGCGCGCCATGCTGAATTTTGGCCACACCTTTGGCCATGCCATTGAGGCGGGTTTGGGCTACGGCGAGTGGCTGCATGGCGAGGCCGTGGGCTGTGGCATGGTGATGGCGGCGCATTTGTCGCAGCGGCTGGGCCGGGTGGATGCGTTTTTTGTCAACCGGCTGGTGCACCTGATCCAAAAGGCGGGGCTGCCTGTCAAAGCGCCGCGACTGTCAGACAGCGACAACGCCGGGCGTTATCTGGATTTGATGCGTCTGGACAAAAAGAGCGAAGCCGGGGAAATCAAGTTTGTCGTCATTGATCAGCCCGGCCGCGCGGCCGTGCGCGGCGCGCCCGATGACCTGGTGCGCAAGGTGATTGACGCCTGTTGCGCCGACTGATGACCAAGCAATGACGCTGGCCCGCTACGCCTGTGACCCGGCCAAGTCGCGCGGACGGCGCTACCCGCAGGCGCCGGCACCGACCCGCACCGACTACCAGCGTGACCGCGACCGCATTGTGCACAGCACGGCGTTTCGGCGGCTGGTCTATAAAACCCAGGTTTTCCTGAACCACGAGGGCGACTTGTTTCGCACCCGCCTCACGCATTCGCTGGAGGTGGCGCAACTCGGGCGTTCGGTGGCGCGCTCGCTCGGGCTCAACGAAGACCTGGTCGAGGCCATCGCGCTGGCGCATGACCTGGGCCACACGCCGTTTGGCCACGCCGGGCAGGACGCGCTCAATGCCTGCATGGCCGACTATGGCGGCTTTGAGCACAACCTGCAAAGCCTGCGCGTGGTGGACCACCTGGAAGAGCGCTACCCCGAGTTTGACGGCTTGAACCTGACGTTCGAGACGCGCGAAGGCATCCTCAAGCACTGCTCGCGCCACCATGCCGAGCAACTTGAGCGCTTTGATCCGGGTGGCGTCGGCCAGCGTTTTCTGGCCCGCACCCAGCCCAGCCTGGAAGCCCAGCTGTGCAACCTGGCCGATGAGATTGCCTACAACGCGCACGACATTGACGACGGCGTGCGTTCCGGGCTCATCACGCTGGCACAGTTGCAGCAAGTGCCGCTGTTTGATGATTTCAGGCAGCAGGCGCTGGCCGGGTTCCCGCACTTGCAGGACAAAACCCAGGAGCGACGCCTGCTGTACGAGTCGATCCGCCGCATGTTGAGTGCGCAGGTCTATGACGTGATCAGCGCCACCCAGGGCGCCCTGCACATGGCCGCGCCGGCAACGCTTGATGCCGTGCGTCAGTCGCCGCCCTTGGTTCAATTCAGCGCTGCCATGCGCGAGCAATCACAGACGCTGAAAAGTTTTTTGCTGGAAAAGCTGTACCGCCACCCGCGTGTGCTCGACACCACGGGCCAGGCGCAGCAAGTGGTGCGCGATTTGTTTGCGCGTTATCTGGCGCAGCCGGAAGATTTGCCCGAAAGCCATCGGCGTCGGCTGGGGGCCGCGCTGGCGAGTGAGCCCGTACCTGCACGCGCCTTGCCGCGGATCGTTGCGGACTACATTGCCGGCATGACCGACCGCTTTGCGCTGCGTGAGCACCAGCGGCTGACCGGCCAGCGCCTGCTGTTTGAGCCCTTTTGAGCGCATCCCTTTTGAACGGAAAAACGACCATGACCCCCCCTGATCTTGTGATTGCCGATACCCAGGCCTGGCTGGAGCGGGCTGTCATCGGCCTCAACCTGTGCCCGTTTGCCAAAAGCGTGCACGTCAAGGGGCAGGTGCATTACGCCGTGAGCCGTGCCACCACCGCGCAAGCCTTGCTGGAGGATTTGCGTGCGGAACTACAGGCGCTGCTTGCCCAGGACGCCAAACTGCGCGACACCACGCTGTTGATCGCGCCAGACTGCCTGCAGGATTTTCTGGACTTCAACGACTTTCTGGCCCAGGCGGACCGGGCGCTGGCCGATATGGACCTCGACGGCGTGTTGCAAATCGCATCGCTGCACCCCCGGTATCAGTTTGCCGGCACGCGCGCGGATGACATCACCAATTACACCAACCGCTCGCCTTACCCGACGCTGCACTTGCTGCGCGAAGACAGCATTGACCGTGCCGTGGCGGCTTTTCCCGACCCCGAGTCGATTTTTGAGGTCAATATGCGCACCATGGAACAGTTGGGTGCGGACGGCTGGGCGGCTTTGAAGGTAGGGCGCACGCCATGAAAATGCACCAGGCAGAAAACAGCCGGACGTCCAAGGCCGCGCTGCCGGGGGCTTCTGCGCTGGCCGATGAGATTCGCCCCGGTCAATCCATCGAGTTGCTCAAGGAGCTGCACATCCTGACCCGGGACGGCAAGCTCAACCAGGATTCCAGGCGCAAGCTCAAGCAGGTCTACCACTTGTACCAGTTCATCGAGAAGCTGCTGCTGGAGTTGGATGACAAACCAGACAGCGCGCCGGGCCTCACCCTGGCCGACCATGGCGCGGGCAAGTCCTACCTGGGTTTCATCCTGTACGACCTGTTTTTCAAGCCTCGGGCCAGCGGGCACATCTACGGCATCGAGACCCGACCTGAACTGGTGCAAAAGTCCCGGGCCCTGGCCCGGCAACTGGG
>JALNWC010000462.1 GCA_023231075.1 Rhodoferax sp. | reverse complement strand
TGTGATTTCCAGCGACTTGAACACCCCTTCACGGATGGCGATGATGGGCACCACCACAATGAATTTGCTCCACCCAAAACGGGCGTTCAGCGCGAACATGCTTTTGACGTAGCAATAGGTCTTGCCCGTGCCGGTCTCCATTTCCACGTCCAGATTGATGTCGCAGACCTTGGTTTTGACCAGCGCGGCGGACAGCGGCAGGTTTTGCCTGCGCTGTACGGCATGGATGTTTTCCAGCATCTGGCCCGGCGTCAAGGCCAGATCGGCATTTTTGAAACCCACGGTTTCCAACGGCGTCACCACCTGGCCACCGGCATCCACGGCACGGCCAGGGTCTAGCCGATAGTTCAAGCCCTCGCGCCTGGGTTGTCCGGCAAAGCAATCTGCCACGGCTTCGACGGCATGGGTCTGGTAGGCCTGTTTTTTGAATTTGAGCTTCATGCGCCATCCTCCAAGCCCAGCTCTGTTTCTATTTCCTCAACCGACGGCAGACTGGGCTGCAAATCAGCAGGTAAAGCGTTTGTCATAATTTGCTCCCACTCTGCAACGCCAATGGGTTGGGTGTTGCCAGTCAGGGCATATTTCGCGATGGTCTGATTCTTTTCCCGCACCAGCAGCAAGCCAATGGTTGGTTTGTCATCAGGGTGGCGCAGCACGTCATTGACGATGTTCATGTACATCGTCAGCTGGCTCACTTGCCCTGGGGAAAATGCACCGGCTTTTAACTCAATCACCACATAGCACCGCAGCTTGAGGTGGTAAAACAGCATGTCAATATAAAAATCACTGCCACCCACCTCGACGTGTACCTGCCGCCCCACAAAGGCAAAGCCTTGGCCAAGTTCCAACAAAAACTTTTCCAAATGCTCAACCAGCTTATTTTCCAGCTCCATTTCTCTGCGCACCTGTGTCGTACCCAGAAAATCAAACAGGTAGGGATCTTTGAAAACCTGGTTCGCCATATCGGAATCCAGGGGTGGCAAAGTCAGTTCAAAATTATTGGCACTTTGCCCCACACGCAAATGCAAAGCAGAGTCGATTTGAATGGCCAAGATATCTTTACTCCAGCCATTTTGAAGTGTTTGCCGGGCATACCAACGCCGCAAATCCGAGTCCTTGAGCTTCTCCATCAGGGTCAAGTTACTGCGCCACGGAATTTGTGCAACGGTGCGTTGCATTAATTCGCGGTCTGGCCAGGACTCGGCAAAGGCACGCATATATTTAAGATTGCGTGCAGAAAAACCCTGCATCTGCGGAAAAGCATCACGTATATCGGCAGAGAGCCGATCAATGATCTTGGCACCCCATCCCGCGTCTTGCTGCTTGCTGAGAATTTCCCTACCCAAGTCCCAATACATCACCATCTGTATGGCATTGGCTGATAACTGGGCTTTGAGCCGGTCTTGACTGATTCGTAGTTTGACAGCCGATAAAAACACAGCGTAGTCCGCTGGCAGCTCCAGTTTGCTGGCAGGCACTGGCATCAATACCCCCGGCTGACTACCGTTATCACGGCGGTGACGCGCATCTGTTGGCTTGCTCATGCATCGCTCCTCAAATGCACTTGACTTCGGTACCGGGGCTCATCAGCTTGAAGATTTGTCCGGCAAAGCAATCCGCCACGGCATCGACGGCATGGGTCTGGTAGCCTTGTTTTTTGAATTTGAGCTTCATGCTTTTGAGGAAGATGTTGCCGCATTTTTAGTCAGTAGCCGGTTAGCTTCGGCTACACAGCGCCTCGCAGCTGCTACCAGCGTAGACACGAATGCGTGTCCGCTGCGCAGAGCACTTGTCAGCACGACCAAATCTTCAATGTATTCATGCACCATCTGATTTCTAAGGCGGCGCATTTCCAACCAGCCATCGGAAGACTCAATCAGGCCCAATTTTTCAGCCCTGTCAAGGTTGTCAATGGCTGGCCCCGTCTTTTCGGCCAAAGCCGTCAATAAACTTGGCAGCAATTTATCGCCCACCGTGTCTTGCAGTCTGCCGAAGCGCGAAACAAAGGCGTCCAGGCGCTCGGCCAGAATCGGATCCATTTCAATCTTTTTCGCTTCTTCAATGGTGAACAGCTTGCCAAACAAACGGGTGTCCGTATCGAGCAAATGCTGGCATTCTTTGTCTGTGACACGGGCCAGGAATTCGAGGCGTGCAGTTTGTGAGGGTGTGATTTTCATAAGCGGATGCCTTCTGCGAGTGCAATGGAATGAATCGGCAAAAACTGCAGATTGGGGGCCTTGATCAGCACGTCCACCTTGCGGCCATACATGGCGCGTGACACCTGCGCGGCAAGCCGCGCCGACAGTTGTGCTGGCTCCGTGACCGCCTCATCCAACTCCAACAATAAGTCCACATCGCCACCCCGTGCATCATCACGCACGCGTGAACCAAACAGCCAAACCCGCGCAGCATCGCCCGCAAGTCGCGTGGTGCTGGTGCGGATAGCTGCAATTTGAGAAGGTGTTAGGCGCATAACGAACCTCGTCTGTTGATCTTGCTCATGATCTCTACCTTAAATTGTTTTGACTTCGGTGCCGGGGGACATCAGCTTGAAGATTTGTTCAACGTTAATTTTTACGCTATCGGTGGCAAAACCGGCATCGCGGAACACCACGCGCAGCGGTTCGCGCCTGGCCAGCAGCTTGACGAAATCCTCGCTGACACCCTCGTCAAAGCATGCGGCCAGCGCGTTGCCATCGACAAAATATACGGCTTTGTCCGCAATGGTCTCCTGCGCGATGGGCAGCGCCAGGTCAACGCCCCAGTCCAGCAGCACCTGGAACAGCAGGTCTTCGGGCGTGCGGTCTTCGCGGATGTTGTTGACCTGATCGGACAGCAGGTCTTGCGAGACGGCGTCGGGGGTGTAGAACACCTCTTTCATGTTGGAGCTGTCCACTTTGAGCACACGAAAACCAACGTCCAGCTCGTCAATGCCCGCCTTTCCGGCGTTGTCCTGTTTGATCTTTTTGCCAGCTCGACGGATGCGC
>JALNWC010000461.1 GCA_023231075.1 Rhodoferax sp. | reverse complement strand
TTGCCAAAGCAGGCCATCAGGCCAAACGGCGCCAGGCAGTCGAGTGACTTGTCCCAGGTGTCTTTGCCCACCGAGTCATAGACCACCTTGACGCCTTTGCCCCCGGTGATTTCCCTGACGCGCGCCAAAAAGTCCTCGGTAGCGTAATTGACGACATAGGCCGCGCCATTGGCTTTGGCCAGCGCGCATTTGGCGTCCGAGCCCGCCGTGCCGATCAGCTGCAGCCCCATGGCCCGGGCCCATTGGCAGGCAATCAGGCCGACACCGCCGGCCGCGGCGTGAAACAGCACGAAGTCGCCGGGCTGCAAGCCGCCCTGGGGTTGGGTCTTTTTGAGCAAATACTGCGCTGTCAGGCCCTTGAGCATCATGGCCGCGCCGGTCTCGAACGAAATGGCGTCAGGCAGCTTGCAGACGCATTGGGCCGGCATCACGCGCAACTCGCAGTAGCTGCCGGGTGGCTGGCTGGCGTAGGCGGCGCGGTCACCCACCCGCAGGTGCGCCACGCCCTCGCCCACCGCTTCCACCACGCCGGCGGCTTCCATGCCGAGTTGCTGCGGCAGCGTCATGGGGTACAGGCCGCTGCGCTGGTAGACGTCAATGAAGTTGAGCCCCACGGCATGGTGGCGAATGCGGACCTCACCCGGCCCCGGCTCGCCCACAGTGACGCTCACCAGCTTGAGCTGCTCGGGGCCGCCATGTTGCTCAATGCGAATGGCGCGCGATGAAGTGGTTGTCATTGTCTGGATTCCTGAAAAGTTGCTTTGGCGTGATGTTGCCATGATTAGGCCACACATGCGGTCACCAGGGCATCAGAAAGTAGCCCGAGCCTTGTTACAGTCCTGCCCTATGCACGCCAAACTCTCCCCAAGCACCATCCTGTTACTGACCCTGTCGCCCTTGCTTTGGGCTGGCAACGCCGTGGTGGGGCGCCTGGTCGCGCCGCTGGTCTCGCCCATGACGCTCAACCTGCTGCGCTGGAGCATTGCCTTGGTCTTGTTGCTGCCGCTGGCGGCCCCGGTGCTGCGCCGCGGCAGCGGCCTGTGGCCCAGCTGGCCGCGTTTCGCAGTGCTGGGGCTGCTGAGCATTGGCGGCTACAACGCGCTGCTCTACCTGTCGCTCAACACCTCCACCCCGATCAACGTGACCCTGGTCGGCGCCGGCACGCCGGTCTGGATGCTGCTGATGGGGCGGCTGTTTTTTGGCATGCGGATTTCAGGAAAGCAATGGCTGGGCGCCTTGCTGTCGATCAGCGGCGTGTTGCTGGTCCTGAGCCGGGGTCAACTGGACGTGCTGCTGCAAGTGCGGCTGGTGCCGGGTGACCTCTACATGTTGCTGGCGTCTGCCGCCTGGGCTTACTACAGCTGGATGCTGGTGCACCCGACCACCGAGCCGCCCGGGATCAGACGGGACTGGTCTGCGTTTTTGCTCGCGCAAATTGCCTTCGGTCTGATCTGGTCCGCCTTGTTTACGGGCGCGGAATGGTCCATGGGTCTGGGTCGGCTGGACCTGAGTTGGGGCCTGGCATTGGCCTTGCTGTTCATTGCCGTCGGCCCCGCGCTGTTCGCTTACCGCGCCTATGGTGCCGGGGTGGCGCGCGCCGGTCCCGCTGTGGCCGGCTTTTTTGTCAACCTGACACCGCTGTTTACCGCCGTGTTGTCAGCAGCTTTTCTGGGGGAGCTGCCGCACCTCTACCACGCGCTGGCGTTTTTGCTGATCGTGGGCGGCATCTGGGTGTCGGCGTCGCGGCGTTGACCAAGCGGGATGGTGGGCAGAAAAAAGTCCGGAAGACAGTAATGTATGGGTCATTCAAGGTGTGCCAGCGCCATTGACGGGTCATGCGGGGTCAGGCGCGGGGCCTCAGACGCGCTTCGCTTTGCGACATCGGCCCCACGCCTGACCCCGCATGACCTGATGCGAAGGGTTTTGGCGGGGCGCGCAACCGAATACCGAATGCAGGACAGCCGTGTCGACCGCCAATATGGGCAGCCCGGTATTCAACGCGGGCAAAGCAGAGCGGTTGCGCAATAAAAGAGATTCCCCAGAACTCAGGCGGCCCCGATATGGGGTACCAGGCTACCCGCATCAAGCCCGCCCTTGAGCGCCGAGGTGAACGCCAGCATGCGGTCAATGGGCAACCTTGCCTTGGGAATGATCGCTGCATCCACCTGCACTTCGTTGGCCCCGGTTTCCAGCACGCGGGCCACATCGGCCAGGCTGTTCATGGCCATCCAGGGGCAATGGGCGCAGCTCTTGCAGGTGGCGCTGTTGCCCGAGGTCGGGGCCTCCAGGAACAGCTTGCCGGGGTTGAGCGTGCGCAGCTTGTGCATCATGCCGTTGTCGGTGGCCACAATGAAGACTTTCGCGTCCATCTCGTGCGCCGCTTTGAGGATGCCCGAGGTCGAGCCCACGGCGTCCGCCAGCGCCACCACCTCGGCCGGCGACTCCGGGTGCACCAGCACCCGGGCACCCGGATGCTGCTGCATCAGGTCTTGCAGCTCGATGGCCTTGAACTCGTTGTGCACGATGCAGGAGCCGTTCCACATCAGCATGTCGGCACCGGTTTCACGCTGGATGTAATGACCCAGATGGCGGTCGGGCGCCCACAGGATTTTGTGACCCTTGTCCTTGAGCGCCTTGACGATATCCAGCGCGCAGCTGGAAGTGACCAACCAGTCCGAGCGCGCCTTGACCGCCGCGCTGGTGTTGGCGTAGACCACCACGGTGCGCTCAGGGTGGGCGTCGCAAAAGGCGCTGAATTCGTCTGCCGGGCAACCCAGGTCGAGCGAGCAGGTGGCGTCCAGGTCGGGCATCAGCACGCGCTTTTCTGGCGACAAAATTTTGGCCGTTTCGCCCATGAAACGCACGCCCGAGACCACCAGAGTCTGCGCCGAATGGTCGCGACCGAAACGCGCCATCTCCAGCGAGTCGCTGACCAGGCCGCCGGTTTCCTCGGCCAGGTCCTGCAGGTCGGGGTGGACGTAGTAATGCGA
>JALNWC010000460.1 GCA_023231075.1 Rhodoferax sp. | reverse complement strand
ATTTTCGTGGCAACCGAAGTCGCCTTTGGCGGGTGGCTCAAAGTGGCATAAAGTTGCGCGATGGCCTGCTTTTTTGGTGCGCCAGGTCAAAAAAATACCAGGCCATTCAGGTTAAGCTCAAGCCTGTCGCGTCATGCGTCCGGATTATTTGTCAATAGGTGGTTACATGGATAAGCATTTTTTGAGTTCTCTGTTTTCGCCTGCGTCGATCGTGGTGTTTGCCGGCAAGCCTGAAGCGCCCGAGACACACACCCCGCAGGCGCGTGTGTTGCACCAGGCCATCACGGCCCAGCAATTCACCGGCAAGCTGATTTTTCTGGACATTCACGCCAGTGGCACGCTGGCGGACCTGGCCGCCGTCAATGCGGATCTGGCCATCATTGCGCTGCCAGCCTCCGAAGTCGCGTCGGCGCTGGAAATTGCCGGGCGCATCAAATGCCGTTCGGCCCTGGTGATCTCGAGCGGCATCGACGCCGCGCTGGCGACTGAGCTGCACAAAATGGCGACCCGCGACGGCATTCACCTGTTGGGCCCCAACAGCCTGGGTTTTCAGCGGCCGCACCTGCAGCTCAACGCCAGTGTGGCCGGGGAAATTGCCTCGCAGGGGCCGCTGGCGCTGGTGTCGCAGTCGGGCGCACTCACGGCATCGATTCTGGACTGGGCCAAAAAGAACGCGGTGGGCTTCTCGACGGTGGTGTCCCTCGGGCCCAATACCGCGGTGGACATCGCCCAGGTGCTGGATTTTCTGGCCTCGGACGCCAAGACCCACAGCATCGTGATTTACATCGAAGGCATCACCCATGCGCGGCGCTTCATGAGCGCGCTGCGCGCGGCGGCCAACGCCAAGCCGGTGGTGGTGCTCAAGGCCGGGCGCAGGGCGGCCAGCAACCAGGCGGCCTTGACCCACTCGGGCACCATTGTGGGCAGCGATGATGTGTTTGACGCCGCCCTGCGGCGCGCCGGCGCGGTGCGGGTGCGCGCGTTTGTGGCGCTGTTCTCGGCGGCCAAGTGCCTGGCCTCGCGCTACAAGCCGGTGGGCAGGCGCCTGGCCATCATCACCAACGGCGGTGGGCCGGGCGTGCTCGCGGCCGACTGGGCAAGCGAAATCAATCTGGACCTGGGCCGCCTGACCCCGGCGCAGGCGCAAACACTGGCACCCCAACTACCGCCCCTGGCCACCCTGACCGATCTGATCGACTTGTCGGAAGAAGCCGGGCCGGAACATTTCCGGCTGGCCATCGAGGCCGTCAGCAAGGCGGCCCAGATTGACGGTATTTTGGTGATTTACTCGCCCAAAATGGGGTCCGATGGTGATGCCGTGGCCGGCGCCATCGCCGACTTCAACCGCCATGTCAGCAAGCCACTGCTGACCTGCTGGATGGGCGATGCCACGGTGGGTGATGCTCGGAAAACTCTGAACGCCGCCGCCATTCCCACCTTCCGCACGCCTGAGGCGGCGGTGGGCGCGTTTGGCAACATTGCTTCGTTCTACCAAAACCAGCAGTTGCTGCAGCAAACGCCGCCGCCGCTGTCTGACCTGGCCAAGCCTGATGTGGAAGGCGCCCGCCTGCTGATCGAGAGCGTGCTGGCCGAGCGCCGCAAGGTGCTTACCGAGATGGAGTCCAAGGCGCTGCTGGCGGCTTTTCATATCCCGGTGACCAAGACCATTCTGGCGCGCAGTGCCAACGAGGCCATCATGATCGCCACCCAGCTGGGGTTTCCGGTGGCGCTCAAGATCGACTCGCCGGACATCAGCCACAAGTCCGACGTGCATGGCGTGGCGCTCAATATTCTCAATGCCACCAGCGTGCGCGACACCTACCTTGACATGATCCAGGCGGTGACCAAGTTGCAACCCCATGCCCGCATCAACGGCGTGACGATTCAGAACATGGCGAACCTGAAGCGCGGCCGTGAGGTCTGCGTGGGGCTGGTGACCGACGAACCCTTTGGCCCGGTGATCACCTTTGGTGCCGGTGGCACCATGATCGAACTCATCAACGACCGCGCCATGGAGCTGCCGCCACTGAACCAGTTTCTGGCCCGCCGCCTGATCGAGCGCTCGCGCGTGGCGGAAACCCTGGGGGTGTGGCGTGGCGCGCCCGCCGTCAACATGGAGGCCCTGGAGCAGATTTTGCTGCGCGTGTCGGAGATGGTGTGCGAATTGCCGCAGTTGCGCGAAATGGACATCAACCCCATCATCGTCGATGAATCCGGTGCGCTGGCCGTGGACGCCCGCATCGTGGTGGACAACGCCGCGCCGTCGATGCGCCAGTACAACCACCTGGCCATTCTGCCGTACCCGTCGCAGCACGAGCAGTTGTGCCCCTTGGCCGACGGCGGCGAGTACATCGTGCGCCCGGTGCATCCCGACGATGCCAGCATGCTGCAGGATTTTGTGCGCAGCCTGTCGCCCGAGAGCCGCTATTTCCGCTTTGTGTCGAGCATGCAGGAGCTGCCGGCCACCATGCTGTCGCGCTTCACGCTGATTGACTACGACCGCGAAATGGCGCTGGTGGCACTCATCACCGAGGACGTCACCGATGCGCAGGGCCAGACCACCGAGGCCACGCGCATCATTGGCGTGTCGCGCTACATCACCAACCCGGACCGCGCCAGCTGCGAGTTCTCGCTGGTGGTAGCCGACGAGTTCAAAGGCCGCGGCCTGGGTTCACGGCTGATGCTGTCGATCATGGACTTTGCCCGTGAAAAAGGGCTGACCGAGATCGAAGGCCTGGTGCTGGCCAACAACCCCAACATGCTCAAACTCATGCGCGGGTTGGGGTTTGTCGTGAAGTCGTTCCCGGAGGACCCGAACTTCAAGCTGGTGACGCACCAGTTGCAGTTGGTCTGATTTTTGCAATATGCTTGGCGCAGGATAATGGCTGCCTGATTTAACTGACTTAATCGGCCACGCGAGGAAATGATTATGCCCACTTTGAACATCAATGGGAAAATCCGCGACGTCGATGTGGCACCCGATACGCCGCTGCTCT
>JALNWC010000459.1 GCA_023231075.1 Rhodoferax sp. | reverse complement strand
GGCGGCCTCGACACCAGCGCCGCGCTGCACTGGATGAAGCTCAAGGGCGCCCTGCCCTACGCCTACACCGCCAACCTGGGCCAGCCCGACGAGTCCGATTACGACGAGATCCCGCGCAAGGCGATGGCATACGGCGCCGAAAAAGCCCGCCTGATCGACTGCCGCAGCCAACTTGCCGCCGAGGGCCTGGCCGCGCTGCAAAGCGGTGCCTTCCACATCAGCACCGCGGGCGTGACCTACTTCAACACCACGCCGATCGGCCGCGCCGTCACCGGCACCCTGCTGGTGGCCGCCATGAAAGAGGACGACGTCAACATCTGGGGCGACGGCAGCACCTTCAAGGGCAACGACATCGAGCGCTTTTACCGCTACGGCCTGCTGACCAACCCGTCGCTCAAGATCTACAAGCCCTGGCTGGATCAGGCCTTTATTGACGAACTCGGCGGCCGCGCCGAAATGTCGGCCTTCATGACGCAGCACGGTTTTGGCTACAAGATGAGTTCCGAGAAGGCCTATTCGACCGACTCCAACATGCTGGGCGCCACCCACGAGGCCAAAGACCTCGAAAACCTGAACTGCGGCATGCGCATCGTCAACCCGATCATGGGCGTGCCGTTCTGGCGCGACGACTGCGTGGTGAGGGCCGAAGAAGTGTCGGTGCGCTTTGAAGAAGGCCGCCCGGTCGCCTTGAACGGCGTGAAATACCCCGACCTGGTGAGTTTGATCCTGGAAGCCAACCGCATCGGCGGGCGCCACGGCCTGGGCATGAGCGACCAGATCGAGAACCGCATCATCGAAGCCAAGAGCCGCGGCATTTACGAAGCCCCCGGGCTGGCGCTGCTGTTCATCGCCTACGAGCGCCTGGTCACCGGTATCCACAACGAAGACACCATCGAGCAGTACCGCGACAACGGCCGCAAGCTGGGGCGCCTGCTGTACCAGGGCCGCTGGTTCGACTCGCAGGCCATCATGCTGCGCGAAACGGCACAGCGCTGGGTGGCGCGCGCCGTGACCGGCGAGGTGACGCTGGAACTGCGCCGCGGCAATGACTATTCGCTGCTCAACACCGAGTCGCCGAACCTGACCTACGCGCCCGAGCGCCTGAGCATGGAGAAAGTGGAAGACGCGCCGTTTTCGCCCGCCGACCGCATTGGCCAGCTCACCATGCGCAACCTCGACATTGTCGACACCCGCGCCAAACTGTGCATCTATGCCAAGTCAGGGCTGCTGTCGCTGAGTAGCGGCGGTGACCTGCTCAGCCTCACGGGCGAGAGCAAGCGCTAAACCCATCGCGGCGAGGGCGCCGCTCCTACAAGGCACCGACAACTTGCCGGAGGCCCGCCCGGGCCGATGGCTGTCTAACGGCCGAGGTATTGTTTGGCAATCGGCCGCAAGGCCGAGGCCTTGATGCCCAGGGACTCGAGGCCGGGATGCTTGCCGCTGGCCACGTTGTCGACCTTCATCGAGTCCAGGTTGTCCAGACTCATGATCGGCTCGCCAGGGGCCAGGCCCATCACGCTGGCCTGCAGCCGCCCGGCCCATGCCGGCAAGGGAATCACCAAACGGCCCATGCCGCCCCCCGAACCGCTGAGCTGGGCGGCGATTTGCACCAGCTGTTTCAGGGTCAATATTTCCGGACCAAAGGCCTCGATCACGCGCGGTGACGGCGCAGCGCTGGCACCGCTCAGGCAGCGCACCACCGCCGTGGCCACATCCTGCACCCAGACCGGCTGAAATTTGGCGTCAGCCCCCGCCAGCGGCACCATCGGCAGCAACTTTTGCAGCCTGGCAAACAGGTTCAAAAATTTGTCCTCGGCGCCGAAAATGACGCTGGGGCGCAGAATGCTCAGATCGAACCCGAGCTGCGCTGCGTCGCCGGCACTGCCGCCCATGGCAGCTTGTACCAGCACCGCCTCGCCCTCGCCCTTGGTGCGCAGGTACATGGACGGTGCCAGCGTGGGTTGCAGCGAATCGGCCCCCAGCGCACTGACATGCACCACTTGGACAATGCCATTGGTCAGGCAGGCGTGCGCGATTTTTTGCGGCAAGGCCACGTGCACATGCTCAAACGCTGCCTGGGTGCCATGCAGAATCGCCACCAGATTCACCAGCGCGTCGTGCCCCGCCACGGCACGGGTCAAGGCGGCTTCGTCATGCACGTCGAGTTCCTGCACCGTGAGGCCGGGCAAGAGCTTGATGGCTTTGGCGTTGGCACCGCGCCGCGTGGGCACCGTGACCTGCCAGCCCTCGCGCACCAGTTTTTCACACACATGGGTGCCGACGAAGCCGGTACCGCCTAAAACAAGGACTTTTTTCATGACGTGATGATGCGCTAAAAATAGGACTCGCCGCTGTTTCCAGGTTAAATAATGACCGGTTCAGTCTCCAGGCGGATGCCAAAACGCTCGTACACGCTGGTCTGGATCGCCTTGGCCAGGGTCATGACCTCGCCGCCGGTGGCGCCCGAGCCCGCCACGCCCTTGCCCCGGTTGACCAGCACCAGCGCCTGTTTTTCATAGACCCCTGCCTGCCCCACCGACTTGCCGCGCCAGCCGCAGGCATCGATCAGCCAGCCCGCCGCCAGCTTGACCGAGCCATCGGCCAGCACGTAATGCACCAGCTTGGGCTCACGCGCGATGATGTCGGCACATTGTTCGGGCGCGACCGTGGGATTTTTGAAGAAACTGCCGACATTGCCGATCAGGTCGGGGTCGGGCAGCTTGGCGCGGCGAATGGCGCAGACCCAGTCGTAAAGTTGTTGCGCGGTCGGCTGGCCGACGCCCTGCTCGGCCATTTTTTTGTCGATATCGGCATAACCCAGCACCGGTTTCCAGGGCTTGGGCAGGGCAAAGCGCACGCGCAAAATCAGCGCCCGGTCTTTCAGGCCCACGGCCTGGTGGCCCGCCAGCGCATTTGACGCGCTGGCGTGTTTGAACACCGAGTCGCGGTAACCAAACGCGCATTGCGCCGCGTTCAGGGTGAACAGCTGGCCGGTCT
>JALNWC010000458.1 GCA_023231075.1 Rhodoferax sp. | reverse complement strand
CGGCCTGGTGTTCAACCACCCGGTGCTCGACACCCTGCTGCTGTCGGCGGTGGTGCACCCGAACCAGGAGTCGCACCGGCTGGAAGCCATTGCCGAGCGCTTCAACATCACCGTGCTGGGCCGCCACACCGCGTTGGGCGATGCGCTGGTCACCGCCGAGGTCTGGCTGCGCCTGCTGCCCTTGCTGAAGGCCATGGGCATCACCACGCTGCGCCAGGCGCGCGAAGCGGCGCAAAAGACCTATTACGCGCGGCTGAAATACTGAGGTTCAGAAACGCCCGCCGGCATAGCGCTGGCCCAGCACGCCCTGCAGGGTTTGCACCACGCTGAACGCCTCCTTGAGGTGGCTGCGCTCGAAGTTGCTGAGTTCTTCCAGCGCCAGAAAATTGTCGGGTGCCTGGCCCTGGGCCATTTGCCGGGCCTGGTGGGCCATGCGCAGCTTGCCCAGGAACTCCAGCGCGCCGCGCAGGTCGTGCGCACTTTGCTCGGTTACTTCGCCGGCCTGGGCCGAGACTTCGAGCCGGTCATGGGTGTTGGCCACCGTGACGCCGGCGGCCAGCGCATAGATCCGGGCCAGATCGACGATGGGCACGATGCCGGTGTGTTTGAGGTCGATGGTGTGCGGGTGCTCGCCGCCCCGGCTGAGCGTGATCTGGCCGAACATGCCCAGCGGTGGCCGGTGTTTGAGGGCGTTGCTGACCATGTACGCCAGAAACAGGCTGTTGCCCTTGGTGTGCTGCACCACCTGCTGGCGCAGGCCGTCGAGCAATTCGGCTTGGCCGTGGATGGCGCGCAGGTCAAAAAACACGCAGGTCAGCATCAGCGACTTGGGTTTGGGGCTGTCCACCCACTTGCGGAAATACTCGGCCCAGACCCGGCGCGGCTGGCGCCAGGTGTCGGTCATGGCCATCATGTCGCCCGGGCAGTGGATGTAGCCGCACTCGGCCAGGCCGTCGCAAACAAATGTGCTGAACGCCTTGAAGTACGCGCCGTGCGCCGCCTCGTCAAAGGCATCGTCCAGGATCAGACAGTTGTCCTGGTCCGATTTGGCGGTCTGTTCGTTGCGCGCCTGGCTGCCGGCGGCGACCCAGACATAGTCAATCGGGGCCGGCCCCAGCTGCGCCTCGGCCAGGTGGATCAGCCGGGTGGTGAAGGCATCGGTGATGGCGGTGATGATGTGGCCGGTGCTGTAGGCGCTGGCATCGGCGGCGGCCAGATGCTGTTGCAGTTGTTTGACCCGTGTGCTGATGTTTTTCAGGCCATTGAGCGTGGTTTGTTTGTAGATGTCGCCCGCCAGATAGACGGCCGAGGTGCTGTGCTGCTCGGTCAGGTCGGTGGTGGTGACCATGCCCAGAATGTGGTCGCCTTCCATCACGGGCACGTGGTGGATGTTGTGGCGCGCCATCAGCAACAGGGCTTCAAAGGCCGGGCTGTTGGCGCTCAGCGTCATGGGCGCCAACGTGGCGATGTCGGCGACGGGGCGGGTGATGTCCAGGTTGAGCGCCACCACACGGTTGCGCAGGTCGCGGTCGGTGACCAGGCCAAACAGCAAGTCTTGTTCGATCAGCAGCACGGATGACACCCGCAGGTCGCGCATCAGCTCCGCGGTGGCCTGGATCGAGGTCTCGGGGGGCAAGGTAATCGGTGCGCGCTTGATCAGGCTGCGAACGGGCGTGCCCAGCAGGTTCAGGGCGTTGCCGGATGCATTGACCCGCTGGTTCGGCTCGGCCTGTGGCTGAAGCACTGGCTGCAAGGACGGCAAAAAATACGCCAGCTGGGCATGCTTGGTACACAGTTGCGCCAGGGCTTGCGCCGGCAGCCAGGCCACTTCGCAATCGGTGGCCGCGACGGCCTGCCAGGTCGCCAATTGCGGCGCTGGCGTGGCGCCAAAGCCAAACAGGTCACCGGCTTCGAGCTGCACCGATAAATTCAGATCCGGATCACTCAGGCGCACCGAACCGCTCAGGATCAGACCGAGCCGGCTCGGCAATTGGCCTTGCGCCAGCAGCGTGGTGCCCGCAGTGGCGCGGGCCAGGGTGAATTGGCCTGCCAGCGTGTCCCGACTCTTGGCGCCGAGCTGGGCAAAGACCCGCTGCCGGGACAGTTGGCTGCTGAATTGCGGCGGGTGTTTGGGCGTGGAGGGCATGACAGGTCACTCAGGGTTGTAGCGGGGTGACAGGCATTTTTCGGCCAAATTTGAGGATGCGGGTGGCGATCAGGGTTTCGGCCAGAAAGCACAGCAGGGCCAGCAAAAAGCAGGTCACGCCGGAAAGAAAGAAGAGGGTTGCGATGCGGAAGATTTGCCACTCGGTGGTCTCGCCCAGAAACAGCGCCATGATGGTGAGTCCGATCATGAGGGCGCAAAACGTCAGCAGCGCAATGCAGCTGTTGACCAGGGCACCGCGCAGGCGCAGTTGCTTGAGCTCGGCAAAGGCGGTGGTCATGGGGTTGCTCGCTTCGGCGGCATCAATGCGCTCTTCGATGATGCGGGCGCGATCGATGATGCGCGCCAGACGCCCGGCCACCGTGCCGATCATGCCGGCGACGGCGGTGAGCAAAAACACCGGCGCCACGGCGAGCTGGATGCCGTGGCTGACGGTGTCGAGGTCGGTGGCAAAAAACATGGCAATCCCTTCAAGTTGGCTCAGGTTCGTGCCCCGAGTATCGCGTCGGGCTCAGCTGGCGCTTTGCAGCGCCAGCCCGGCGTGCTCGCGCAGCGGGTGGAAGTGGATCTTGGGGAAGCGCTCCTGCGCCAGGCGCACGTCGTAGGGGCTGGTGCACAGGTAGGCCAGCGTGTCGGCGGCGTCGCGCGCCATGCGCTGCGGGTAGGCGTAGACAAATTCCTTGAGTTCGGCGGGCGAGTCGGCGGTGATCCAGCGCGCGCCGGTGTACTGGCTGCTCTCCAGCCGCACGTCGGCGTCGTATTCGCCTTTGAGGCGGTGCTGCACCACTTCAAACTGCAACTGGCCGATGGCGCCGAGCAGCATGTTGCCGCCCATCTCGGG
>JALNWC010000457.1 GCA_023231075.1 Rhodoferax sp. | reverse complement strand
GGAATCGTGGCCTGGCCTCCGCAGGTGACCATGTTGACGTTCATTTCGCCTTTGCCGACGTGCGCGATGAGGTTGACCGGCGGCACGCAAAACGGGCCGATGGCGGCTGGCGTGAGGTCGATCATCAACGCGCCGAGGGCATTCACCTTGCGGCTGTTGTCGGCATGCACGTAGGCGCTGGTGGCGTCGAAGACGATCTGCACACCGTCAGCCTGCATGTGGGGCACCAGACCATCGACACCGTCAGCGGTGGTTTTGATGCCCATGTCACGGGCGCGCTTGAGGCCGTCGGATTCGGGGTCGATGCCGACCATCCAGACCGGCTCCAAGACCGCGCTGCGTTGCAGCTTGGCCAGCAGGTCGGTGCCGATGTTGCCGGGGCCGATCAGGGCGCATTTGATTTTTTGAGACATGGTTTGTCCTGTGGGTTAAATTGATCAAGCTGGTTTCCAGACTGGCCAGAGCTTGACTTGGGGCCAGTTTCACCTGATTTTCAAATTTAAATTTTAGTTGTTTTGTTAAAATTTTGTCAACAAATAAAAGACACTTTCAACATATGCAAATTAATCCAGGAGATTGCCGTGATGAATGCAACGCTTGTAAATCCAACTGAGTCGACTTCGAGCGGCAGCATGGCCGCCGTGGTGGCGGCGCTGAAGCAGGAACTGGGTGCGGCCGAGGTCTTGACGGGTGCCGAGATCAGTGCCAAATACCTGCGCGACTGGAGCGATGAGCGCGGCGGCGTGCCCCTGGCCCTGGTGCGGCCGCGCAGCACGCAGGAAGTGTCCGCACTCTTGCGGATTTGTCATGCCCATGGGCAGGCCGTGACGCCGCAAGGCGGGCTTACCGGCTTGGCCGGCGGTGCGGTTCCGAGCGAGGGCAGCGTGGTCTTGTCGCTGGAGCGCATGAGCGGCATCACCGATATCGACACCGGCTCGGCCACCATGACGGTGCTGGCCGGCACGCCTTTGCAAGTCATTCAGGAAGCGGCGCAGCAGGCTGGATTTTTCTACGCGCTCGACCTGGGCGCGCGCGGCTCCTGCCAGATCGGCGGCAATATCGCCACCAACGCCGGGGGCAACCGTGTGATCCGTTACGGCATGGCGCGCCAGTTGGTGCTGGGCCTCGAAGTGGTGCTGGCTGACGGCACGGTGCTGTCCATGATGAACCAGATGGTCAAGAACAACGCCGGCCCCGACCTGAAACATTTGTTCATTGGCAGTGAAGGCACGCTGGGCGTCATCACCCGGGCGGTGCTGCGCCTGCATCCGGGCGTGTCGGGCGCCAACACGGCGCTGGTGGCCTTGCCTGATTTCGACGCGGTGGTGCACTTCCTGCGTCATGCGCAGCAAGGCTTGGCAGGTCAGGTCAGCGCTTTTGAAGTCATGTGGCCGGATTTTTACCTGGCGGCCACGGCGGTCCCCGGGGTCAGGGCGCCCTTGCCCAAGCACTACCCGGTCTATGTGCTGATCGATGTGCAAAGTGCAGCGCCCGAGGCAGAGGCCGAGCGCTTTCAGGCCATGCTGGAGCAGGCCATGGAGCAGGGCTGGGTGCTGGATGCCGCCATTGCGCAGTCCCACGCCGAGTGCCAGGATTTCTGGGCCTTGCGTGACGCCGTGGCCGAGATGCTGCAACTCAACGCGCCTACCATCAATTTCGATTTGTCTGTGCCGATCTCGAAAATTGGGGTTTGCGTCGACCAGCTCAGGGCGGTGATGGTGGCGCGATTTGCGCATTTGAAAGCCATGTTTTTTGGTCATGTCGGCGACGGCAATATCCATGTGGTGGTCGGCCCCATGCCGCAAGACGGTGTGACGGAACACCAGCTGGAAGCAGCGTTCTACGCCATCGTTCGTGATTTTTCAGGCTCGGTGTCGGCCGAGCATGGCATTGGCCTGCACAAGAAACAGTGGCTGGGCCATAGCCGCAGTCAAGCCGAACTGGCGGTGATGATGGCCATGAAAAATGCACTCGACCCCGGCCATATTCTCAACCCCGGGAAAATTCTGTAATTCAGATGCGCTGATGCGGGCTTGGGCGCGCGACTTGCACCAGCGGCCACCGCTTTTACATCTGCATGCCCAGTTCTGCGCTGATTTTTGCAGCCGCGCTTTTGACCTTCGGAATCAAGGCCTGCATGCGCTCGCTGTCCATGTACTCCAGCATGCTGGAAACGCTGACGGCGGCCACAATTTTCCGGCTGCCGTCACGCACTGGCGCTGCGACGCAGCGAATGGACTGGGCGTCTTCGCCCAGATCAAAGGAATAACCGCCTAGCGCGTAGCCGCGCATCAATGCCAACCATTGCTCCTGGCTCATTTTTTCCTGGAACACGGCCCCGCTTCTTTGGTAAAGCGCAGCCCATTCGGTTTCGCTCCAATCCAGGATGAGCGCCTTGCCGACGCCAGTGGAGATCAGGGGTTTGCGGCCGCCGATGCGCGAACTGATTTCCACCGAGCGCTGGCTTGAGACCTTGTCCAGATAAATGACTGAATCAGTCTCGATGCGTGCCAGATGCACGGTGTCCAGGGTGTCGCGCGCCAGCTGCTCCAGAAACGGATGGGCGACGCGCGTCAGGGTGGTCTGGTGGAAAGCCTGAAAGCCGAGTTCGAGGACTTTTCGGCCCAGCGAGTAGCCCTTGGTGCCGTCTTGTTTCAGGTAATGGCGTTGCAGCAGCACCGAGACAATGCGGTGGGCGGTGCTGTAGGTGATGCCGGTTTTTTTGGCGATGTCGGAAATGCTGAGCGCCTGGTTTGACACCGCTTCAATCACGTCCAGGCCACGCAGCAGGGTCTGGCTGGGCAAGGCCTTTTTGGCCTCTTCTTTGTCTGCGCTGTTGGTCAAGTTGGCACCTCCACATCCTCTGGTTTTTGGCTCACCCGTGCCGGGCGATACCCCTGACCGCGCGTGAGAAATTTTCTGGCCGTGATTCTATGTTGAGTTCATCACCGCGCGAGGCCGACGCGCTGCGCCCATGGCGTCGTGGGGTGGCCTGGGTACTGATGGCCAGGGCCAAAGCGG
>JALNWC010000456.1 GCA_023231075.1 Rhodoferax sp. | reverse complement strand
GATGCTGGGACGGCGCAAGGACGGCTCCCGATTTCACATGGCACTGGGAGTTTATGAAACCTTGCTCAATGACAGGCGCTTGTTCATCGCCACGGCTTCCGACATCAGCGCGCACAAACAGGCGCAAGACAGGATCGAGCTCCTGGCCTTCTCCGATCCGCTCACCGGACTGCCGAACCGCCGCCTGTTGATGGACCGGCTGCATCAGGCACTGGCCGCCAGCGCGCGCCTCGGCCTCTGCGGAGCGGTACTGCTTATCGACCTGGATGACTTCAAGACCTTGAACGACACCCTGGGCCACGACAAGGGCGACCTGCTGCTGCAGCAAGTGGCGCAACGTCTGACCACCTGCGTGCGCGCAGGCGACACGGTGGCGCGCTTGGGCGGCGACGAGTTCGTGGTGATGCTCGAAGGCCTTGCCGAGTATCCGAAGGACGCTGCCAGTCAGGCCGAGGCCGTCGGTGAAAAGATTCTCGCCGCCCTCAATCAGCCTTACCTGCTGGCCGGCGTTGAAAACCGCAGCACCCCGAGTATCGGTATCACCCTGTTCAATGGCCTCCAAAACTCTATCGAGGAACTGTTGAAGTGGGCCGATTTGGCCATGTACCAGTCCAAAGCGGTCGGACGCAACACGCTGCACTTTTTCGACCCGGCGATGCAGGCCATGGTGACCGCGCGCGCCGCCCTTGAGGTCGAGCTGCGCGAGGCGGTGAGTCAGCAACGCTTCATCCTTCACTATCAGCCGCAGGTGGACGGTGACGGCCGCCCGACCGGCGTCGAAGCCCTGATCCGTTGGCAGCACCCGCAGCGGGGCATGGTGTCGCCTGCAGAATTCATATCCCTGGCTGAAGACACCGGTCTGATCCTGTCCCTGGGGAACTGGGTGCTGGAGACGGCCTGCACGCAATTGGCACGCTGGGCTGAGCAGCCGCAGATGGCCCACCTCACCATGGCGGTGAATGTCAGCGCCCGCCAGTTCCGGAACAAGGATTTTGTCGGCCAGGTCATGGCCGCACTCGACCACAGTGGCGCTGATCCGCACCGACTCAAAATGGAACTGACCGAAAGCCTGTTGCTTGATGGCGTGGAGGAGACCATCGAAAAAATGAACACGCTCAAGGCCATGGGGATGAGTTTCTCGTTGGACGATTTCGGCACCGGTTATTCCTCGCTCGCCTACCTCAAGCGCCTGCCCCTGTCTCAGATGAAGATTGACCAGTCCTTCGTGCGCGACATTCTCACCGACCCTCACGACGCTGCGATCTGCCGCACCGTCATCGCGCTGGCGCAGAGCTTGGGGCTGGCGGTCATCGCGGAAGGAGTGGAGAGCGAGGCGCAGCGGGACTTTCTCGCCGGTCAGGGCTGCCGCGCCTATCAGGGCTATCTGTTCGGCCGGCCTCTGCCAGCGGACGGTTGTGAGGCGTATGTGAGGCGGGGATAACGTCTTTGCGATGGTCGATTGGCGCTGTCAACCCGTTGATGAAGGCTTCTCCAGCTCAGAGGCAGCTTGGCTCGGTCGCAGTCCATCGGGTAAATATCAGCGATGGTTGGCAACGCGTCTTTAAGAGCCGTTCAAACGAACGTTCATGCTGCTGTCTTTTGGCGCCGCGTCAACTCCTGGCCCTGAGCGGTTTCAGCGCCGTGCCAAAGTTTTCGCGCAAGGGCTCGTGGCCCAGCGGCGGGAATTCAACCAGGGTCTCAGCGACCTTGCGGTCGGGAATGTGGTCGAGCAGGTGGCGAATGAGCGTGAGGCGGCCGGCGCGCTGGTCGTTGAAATCCACCAGCGTCCAGGGCGCAACTTTTGAGTGGGTGGCTTTCAGCATCACGTCGCGCGCCTGCCCATATTCAGCGTATTTTTCCCGCGCTTTCAGATCAATCGAACTGAGTTTCCAGCGCTTGAGCGGGTCGGCCAGACGCTCGGCAAAACGTTCTTCCTGCTGCGCCTGGTCCACCGTCAGCCAGTACTTGAACAAAAGAATGCCGTCGTCCACCAGCATCTTCTCAAACGCGGGCGCTTGTTTCAGGAAGGCATTGGTCTGTGCCTCGGTGCAAAACCCCATGACACGTTCGACGCCGGCCCGGTTGTACCAACTGCGGTCAAACAGCGCAATTTCTCCCTCTGCAGGCAGGTAGGGCACATAGCGCTGAAAGTACCACTGGGTCTGCTCGCGCTCGCCGGGCTTGCCCAGCGCCACGGTGCGGCACTGGCGCGGGTTCAGGGTGTCGGCGATGGCAGAAATCACGCCCCCCTTGCCGGCCGTGTCGCGCCCCTCGATCACCACCACCAGGCGTTTTCCGGTGTGCACCAGCCAGCGCGCCAGGTCATTGAGTTCAAGTTGCAGCGGCTCCAGCTTTTCGAAGTAATCGCTTTTGCTCAAGGTGTCAGACTTGCCATTTTTGGATTTTTTCATGGCCATATCTTAGCGCCGCCTGGGTTTGGCACACGACGGCGCTGGTGTCCGCGCCCGGGTCGGTGGTGAAGAACGCAAGGGCGTCCGGCTTGTCGACGGCGTTTTTTCAGACAGGGAATCGCGAAACGCCGTGGCTGTGCAGCAGCACCGTGCCCTTGGGTGTTTTCAGGGTGGCGACCAAGCCGGCCGGGCCGGTTGCCAGCGCCACCCCGGTGAGCCCGAGGGCTTCATACGCCGCTTGCAGCTTGTCTGCGCTGGGGTGCGTCACCGCCAGGCTTTGCAGTGACACGCCCGAGCGCGGCAGGCTGTTGCGCGGGTGCAGGCGCAGCGGCTCGGTGTCGCCGGCTTGGCCCCACTGGATCAGGCTCGGCAGCGCGCCGTTGAACAGGCGCTGGCCGTCTTCGCGCACTGTTATTTGCCACTGCAGCAGGCCACGGCGTGAGTGCCGGCTGGCGTGCACGGCCGGGCCGCGCTCGATGCCCTGGGCTTTCAAGGCGCTGCGGGCGGCCTGGAGCTCGTCGGTGTTGGCGACAAAGTGGATCAAACGCGGTTCCAGCGCCACGGCGGCCTGCAGGGCGGCATCGTCCAGGTCAAACCAGCGCTTCGCCTCT
>JALNWC010000455.1 GCA_023231075.1 Rhodoferax sp. | reverse complement strand
TTGCAGGGCCTGATTGAAGATCCCACGCACAAAAAAGTGGAAAAGACCGCAGAAGAAGAGTTGGCTGAGGCGATTCAAAAGCTGGCTGAAGAAAAAGCTGCCAGAGCCAACGCGGCCTGACCCTGGAGAGACACATGGAATTTCTAAGCAACAACTTTGCCCCCATCATGTTCGGGGGGCTCATTGTCTTCTTGCTGCTGGGCTTTCCGGTGGCGTTCAGCCTGGGCGCCTGCGGCCTGTTCTTTGGCTTTGTGGGCATCGAACTGGGCCTCCTGCCCGAGGCGCTGCTGCAGGCCCTGCCGCTGCGCATCTTCGGCATCATGCAAAACGACACGCTACTGGCCATTCCGTTCTTCACCCTGATGGGGCTGATACTGGAGCGAAGTGGCATGGCCGAGGATTTGCTTGACACCATTGGCCAGCTGTTTGGCCCGTTGCGCGGTGGCCTGGCCTTTGCCGTGATTTTTGTCGGCGCCCTGCTGGCCGCAACCACCGGTGTGGTGGCCGCTTCCGTGATTTCGATGGGCCTGATTTCCTTACCGATCATGTTGCGCTATGGCTATGACCGCCGGGTCGCCGCTGGCGCGATTGCGGCCTCCGGCACGCTGGCACAAATCATTCCGCCCTCGCTGGTGCTGATCATTCTGGCGGACCAGCTCGGTCGCAGCGTGGGCGACATGTACAAAGGTGCGTTCATCCCCGGCTTTGCCCTCACCGTCCTCTATTTCGGCTATGTGGTCCTTTTGACCTTCATTCGCCCGAACTGGGTACCCGCATTACCGCTTGAGGCCCGCACGATCCGCGAAGACAATGGCGGCAGCGGCATGCGCTCTCTGTTGATTCTGACCATCGTGTCAACAGCGGTGGCGGTGTACCTCGGGCAACACTACGCGCAAGTCTTAAGCTGGTTCAAGGACGAAACCGCGCTGAACGTGGCGACGGACGAAACCATTGTGGTGTCGCTGTGCGCTGGCGTCATGCTGGCATTTGTGATCGCGATCATCAACAAGGTCACCCGCATGGGCCTGCTCTCGCGCATGGCAGAGCGCGTGACCTTTGTGCTGATTCCCCCGCTGTTGCTGATCTTTCTGGTGCTGGGCACGATCTTCCTGGGTGTGGCCACGCCGACCGAGGGCGGTGCCATGGGGGCGATGGGTGCTTTGATCATGGCCATGAGCCGTGGGCGTCTGAGCATGAAACTGCTCAAACAAGCCCTGACGTCGACTACCAAACTGTCCAGCTTTGTTGTATTCATCCTGGTCGGGTCCACCGTCTTCAGCCTCGTGTTTCAGGGGGTCGATGGCTCCAGATGGGTGGAGCACCTGTTGACCTCGGTTCCGGGCGGACAGTTGGGCTTTCTGATTGTTGTCAACCTGCTGATTTTCTTTCTGGCGTTTTTTCTGGATTTCTTTGAACTCTCTTTCATCGTCGTGCCCTTGCTGGCACCCGTGGCAGAGAAGATGGGCATTGACCTGATCTGGTTCGGCGTGTTGCTGGCCGTGAACATGCAGACCTCATTTATGCATCCGCCCTTTGGCTTTGCCTTGTTCTTCCTGCGCAGCGTGGCACCGGTCAAGGAATACACCGACAAGCTCACCAAGAAGCTGATCCAGCCGGTCACCACCATGCAAATCTACTGGGGTGCCATTCCGTTCGTGATCATCCAGATCATCATGGTCGGTGCCATCATTGCCTTCCCCGGCATCGTCTCAAGCGGCCTCGACAAGAAGGTGGTGTACGACCTCGACAAGATCCGCATGGAAATGGAAGCGAGCATGCCGGACGCGATGGAGCAACAAGACCCGACCGCCGGCATGACAGGCGCAGCCGGTGGCGAGGCGCCGACCGATAGCAGCGATCCGGCACCCGCCGACGATCCGATGAAAGCGCTCCAGGACTCGCTCGGCGACACGCCAGAGAAGAAAAACTGAAACCCGGGGCCCGTCACCCCGGTCCCGCAATGACAGGCCTCCCATGCCTCTGCAAACATCCCGTTTGCAGAGGCGTTTTCTTGGCTGCTGGGCAAGCCGGCACCGAAGCCCGAGCGAAAAAACCCGCCGGGCGAACCTGGCGGGTCGATCAGATCGACAGCGCGCGTGGCGCCATCATCCGGTCAAAGCTTCTTGGAGGCCATAAAGCTGTCGAAGCGCCCCTCGGCAAAACGGAACCAGAGTATCTCGTCACGCTGGAAGTTGCGGTAATCGTCGTAAATCTTCTTCCAATCCGGGTTGCTCTTTTCCAGGTCGGCGTACAGATCCATCGATGTCTTGAACGACGCATCCAGCACGGCTTGCGGGAACGGGAGCACCTTGGTTTTGGCGGCGACGAGCTGTTTGAGCGCACCAGGGTTGCGCGCGTCATAGCGGGCCTGCGTGGTGACATGGGCCTCGTAGGCCGCTGCCTGCACAATGGCCTTGTTTTCGCTCGACAGGCCATTAAGGGCTTTTTGATTCACATAGAACTCGAGGTTCAGGCTACCCTCCCACCAGCCGGGGTAATAGTAAAACGGCGCCACCTTGTTGAAGCCCAGCTTCTGGTCATCGTACGGGCCGATCCATTCGGCCGCGTCAATGGTGCCCTTTTCCAGCGCCTGATAAATCTCGCCGCCAGGAATGTTCTGCGGCACACCGCCCATGCGCTCGATCACCTTGCCGGCAAAACCACCCACACGGAATTTCAGACCCTTGATGTCCGCCGGCGACTTGATCTCCTTGCGGAACCAGCCCCCCATTTGCGCGCCCGTGTTACCGCCCAGGAAGTTGACAATGTTGTACTTGGCGTAGAACTCGCGCATCAGCTTGCCGCCGTTGCCGTCGACTACCCATGCCGTGAGTTGGCGCGAGTTCATGCCGAACGGAATTGCACCGCCGATGGCGAAGGCCTCGTTCTTGCCGAAGAAGTAATACGGCGCCGTGTGCGCCATTTCCACCGTGCCGTTTTGCACGCCATCGACCACGCCAAACGCCGGCATCAGCTCGCCAGCCGCATGCACCGACACTTCGAACTTGCCACCAGACATCTCCTTG
>JALNWC010000454.1 GCA_023231075.1 Rhodoferax sp. | reverse complement strand
CGGTTAACGGATCGAGCACCTCGACCGTGGTCACCGGAGACAACTCACCGCGACGATTGGACCCTGGCATCGTCTTGTGTCGCTCAATGTTGAACTTGACCGACGCAGCATCAAACTTTTCACCATCGTGGAAAGTCACACCACTGCGGAGCTTGAGTGTCAGCGACTTGTTGTCGGCAGACCATTGGTAAGAAGTTGCCAATTGCGGTACTGGGTTGAGCTTTTCATCAATGTCAAACAGCTTGTCACACAGCGATGAAAACACAATTCGACCCACAAAGCTGCGCGCCAAAGTGGGATCCAGAATGTCAGGATCTTCGGCCAAACCAATACGCAAGGTTTGCGACTGGACGACGCATGCACTAGCCATCACAGCCAGAGCCAGGAGCAACTTTTTCTTCATTGAACTCTTCCTTCACAGTTTGATAAAAACGGACCAGGCCTTCAGGCATGAACCTGCGTACCCTGCTGAACTGACACACTTCCACTGAAAGCTTGCTGCAAACGCAACAACCGCTCATTTACGACCTCGGTAGTTGTCGTCACGGCAGGCACGTGGTTTGTGTCCCAAAAATGACAAGCCACTGCATGCCCCTCGACCAGTTTGAGCTGTGGCACGTCCCGAGCGCACAGTTCTTGTGCATAGGGACAACGCGTTCTAAAGCGACAGCCTGACGGCGGGTTGCTGGGGCTTGGAACATCCCCTTGCAGAAACACCCTCTGCAGCTTGAGTCCTGGCACGGGCAGCGGAATAGCCGACAGCAACGCCTGGGTGTAAGGATGCCGAGGTGCTTCAAACAAGGATCGCTTGTCAGCATATTCAACCATTTGCCCCAGGTACATCACTGCCACATGGGAGGCAATGTGTTTCACAACCGCCAAATCATGCGCAATAAACACGTAAGCCAGATTCAATCTCTGCCGCAAATCTTGGAGCAAATTAATCACCTGCGCCTGAATTGACACATCAAGGGCCGACACGGCCTCATCACAGACGATCAGCTTGGGCTCCACTGCCAGCGCACGCGCAATACCAATGCGCTGGCGCTGGCCACCTGAAAATTCATGTGGATAGCGCTGTAAATACTGTGCAGGTAAGCCCACCAGATCCAGCAGTTCAATGGCCCGCTGTCGATGCCGACCCTCAGCCAGACCATGAAGGGCAAGCGGTTCAACCAAGGTTTGCTCCACTGTCATACGCGGGTTAAGCGATGAATAGGGATCCTGAAAAATCATTTGCACATTTCGTCTTGCCGCGCGCAATTGCGTAGCTGACATGGCCATGAGGTCCTGCCCTTCAAACCAGACCTGGCCTGAAGTGGCGTCCAACAAACGCAACAGCAGTCTTCCGAGCGTAGATTTGCCGCAACCGGATTCACCGACCAGCGCCATGGTGTCGCCAGCATTCAGCTCAAAGCTCAGGTCATCGACAGCGCGAATAAGCACTTTGGCTCGGCCAAAGAGTCCCCGCTGCACGGGAAAATGCTTGACCAGCTTGTCTACCCGCAATAACGCGCTCATGCGACTAACTCCAGCGGTGCCAACCAGCACGCAGCCTCATGGCCACCCCCAATATCCCTCAACTGCGGCGCCTCCTGACGACAACGTTGAACGGCAAAGGGGCATCTTGGTGCAAATCGGCAGCCTGTTACCTGCGTCATCGGCGTGGGCACCTGACCCTCGATAGCATTGAGTCGGCTTTGGTCAAGATGCAGTTTGGGGATGGAGCCCAGCAGACCAATGGTGTAGGGGTGTTGAGGCTCAGAAAACAAGCGCTGGACGCTGGCCCGCTCAACCACCTGTCCCGAATACATGACGACAACGTCATCCGCCAATTCAGCTATCACCCCCAGATCATGGGTGATCAAAATAATGGCCGTACCCGTTTCCTCGCGCAGGGTCCGCATCAAATCAAGCACCTGAGCCTGAATAGTGACATCCAGCGCTGTTGTTGGCTCGTCGGCGATCAGCAACTTGGGCTCGCACGACAAGGCCATGGCAATCATGACGCGCTGGCGCATTCCGCCCGAGAGTTTGTGTGGATACTCATCAATACGCTGTTCGGGTGATGGAATACGCACGCGCCTGAGCATTTCGATGGCATGGGCACGAGCCTCCTTCGCGCTGATACGACGGTGCGCCCGAATACCTTCAATCAACTGATTTCCAATGGTGAACGCTGGGTTGAGAGACGTCATGGGTTCCTGAAAAATCATCGCCATGCGGTCACCACGGAGCTTGCGCATGTCTTGAATTGACATCGTGGCCAGATCGCGCCCTTCAAACACCACGGACCCCGCTGAAATCCGCCCCTGGCCTTTCGGGAGCAAGCCCATGATGGACAGGGAAGTCACACTTTTTCCACAGCCCGACTCGCCCACAATGCCGAGCGTACGACCCGCATGCACAGAAAAGCTGACACCATCAACGGGGGAGAACTCCACACCACTTTCATGTTTGAAGCTGGTGCGAAGATTTTTCACTTCAAGCAGGGCTGTCGCGGTGTTTGTCATGCAAATGGGTCTCAGGTTAGATTGACTAACTGTCAAGCCAGTAGTCCGTAAAACATACGTAACGACGTGAGAGCAAGAAACACTGCAAACACCTGCTGCAAACGCTTTGCATCAATCGAATGAGCCAGTCGTGCGCCCCACGATGTGGTGGCCATGGTTGCCGGAACAATCAAGGCCATTCCCAGCACATTGACATAACCAATGCTGCCTGGGGGCAAAAGGGGCACACCCAGTCCATTGATCAGAAAACTCAAAGCGCCTGGCAGGCTGATCACCATACCCAAAGTGGCTCCAGTGCCAACAGCCGTGTGCATGGGCGTCTTGAACGCATTCAGAATAGGTACGCTCAGCGTGCCACCACCGATGCCCATAAGGGTGGAAAGTCCGCCAATAGCCCCCCCAATCAGCGACGTTCCCAACGGCCCTGGCAAACCATCACCCAGCGCAAAACCATCCCGTTTGAACGCCATGTTCATCGCCACCAGCATGGCCATGACGGCAAACACGGCAGTCAGCACCCT
>JALNWC010000453.1 GCA_023231075.1 Rhodoferax sp. | reverse complement strand
GATTCCTTGAGCGGATTGAAGTGGAACACGTTGAGCACGGTGGGCCCCACCAGCAGCCCCGCCAGCAGGTAGACGATGGCGGGCGTCACCGGCAGATGTTTGAACAGCGAGGCTGCCAAACCCCGGGTAAGCAAGAGGCCGCCCACAAGCAGGAACCATTGGGCGGTAGTCATTGGTAAGGCAAGGGGCAGGTTTCAGGTGATGGGGAAGCGATGGGGCACACGCCCAGCGTAAACCACCCCAGGATGTTCTGGTGTGCGCCAACGCACCGACATGCAGCCAAAGGGTGCGCCAGAAACATCGGAAAAAATCAGTGGGCCAGATCGGCCTCAGCATGTTTGACGATGGTCACCGGCACCTTGGACGCATGCAGCACCGCCTGCGACACCGAGCCGATCAGCGCCGAGCGCAGCACACCCATGCCACGCGCGCCCATGATGATGGCCTCGCAGCCGTGGCGCTGGGCCATCTCAATCAAAGTGGGGGCGGGTTCGCCCGAGCCAATTTCACTCTCAACCGGCACGCCTGCCGCTTTAAAAAGTGCCTGTGCCCCGTCCAGCGCGCGCGAACCCACGGCCCCCGTCACCCGATCCAGCACCTCGGCGTCAGGGGCCAGGATCATCTCAAACATAAAGCTTGGCTCCTGCACCGTGACCAGCACAAAACCCGTTTGCAACCCGTTGCGCAACAGGTGCAAGGCATAACGCACGGCGTCCAGGGCCAGCTCAGAGCCGTCGACCGGTAGAAGTATCTTCATGGGTTTACTCCAGCTAGTTTGCGCTCACTGTAGGCCCTGGCCCCCGCAGGCCCATTGATATCCATCAACGCAAAGGCAATGGCGCTTGCCTTCAAAAATCAAACGTCACACCCTGCGCCAGCGGCAGGGTGCTGGCGTAGTTGATGGTGTTGGTGGCACGACGCATGTAGGCGCGCCAGGCGTCCGAGCCGGATTCCCGGCCGCCGCCGGTTTCTTTTTCGCCACCAAAGGCGCCACCAATCTCGGCCCCCGAGGTGCCGATGTTGACATTGGCAATGCCACAGTCTGAACCTGCGGCGGACATGAAGGCTTCGGCCTCACGCAGGTCGGTGGTGAAGAGGCTTGACGACAAGCCCTGTGGCACGGCATTGTTCAGCGCAATGGCCTCCGCCAGCGTGTGGTACTTCATCACATACAGGATGGGCGCAAACGTCTCGTGGCAGACCACGCCACTTTGCACCGGCATTTCAACCAGGGCGGCACTGACGTAATAGGCTAAGGGAAAGCGCACTTGCAGCACGCGCGTGCCGCCGCTGACAATGCCGCCCTCATGGCGCGCCTGGGCAAGCGCGGCTTGCATGGCGTCAAACGCCTGTTTGTCAATCAGCGGCCCAAGCAAGGTGCCGGGTTCATTGGGTGCGCCAATTTTGAAAGAGGCATAGGCAGCTTTGAGCCTGCCCACCAGTTCGTCGTGAACCGATTCGTGCACGATCAGGCGCCGTGCTGTGGTGCAACGCTGCCCGGCCGTGCCAGCAGCGGCAAAGGCCACGGCGCGCACCGCCAAGTCGAGGTCTGCCGAGGGGGCGACGATGATGGCGTTGTTGCCTCCCAGTTCCAGCAGGCTGCGGCCAAACCGCGCGGCCACCGCTTGCCCCACTGCGCGTCCCATGCGGGTGCTGCCGGTGGCTGAAACCAGCGCCACCCTGGGGTGATCCACCAGCGCCTGACCCACGTCGGCGTGGCCCAGCAGCAGTTGCGACAGGTCTTGCGTCAATTCAGGCTGATTGAATTGGGTGCAGGCTTCTTCAAACAGGGCTTGCACCGCCAGTGCGCACAGCGGCGCTTTTTCAGACGGCTTCCACACCACCGCATCGCCACAGACCAGCGCCAGCGCGGCGTTCCAGGCCCACACCGCCACCGGAAAGTTGAACGCGGTGATGACGCCCACCACACCCAGCGGGTGCCAGGTTTCCATCATGCGGTGGCCGCGGCGCTCGCTGGCCATCGTCAGGCCATGCAGCTGGCGCGACAGGCCCACGGCAAAGTCGCAGATGTCAATCATCTCCTGCACTTCACCCAAGCCCTCTGACAACACCTTGCCCACCTCCAGCGTCACCAGTTCACCCAAAGCCTGCTTGTGGCTGCGCAACACGTTGCCCAGCAGGCGCACCAGTTCACCACGCTGTGGCGCGGGCACCTGCCGCCAGCGCAGATACGCGGCGTGGGCCCGCTCAGCGGTGTGGGCCACCGCGGCCAGCTCGGCGATGTGCACCTTGCCAATCAAACTGCCGTCCATCGGCGAGCAGGTGGGCAAAGCGCCGTTTTCATAGGCCCGGACGTTGACACCCAAGCCTTGTAACAAGGTGTTGACGGACATGTGAACTCCAGAAAAATTGACCATGATATGCATCTGCGCAAGGCAGGGTCGCGCGCCCCACGTGACCGGGCATCGCCCAACGTGAAGGGCGCGCGAGCCCGGGTCTCAGGTCACGTTGACTTGCACCAGTTCCTCGCCATTCGGGTCAGTCACATGCACCGCACAGGCAATGCAGGGGTCAAAACTGTGCACCGTGCGCAAAATCTCCAGCGGCTGTTTGGTGTCAGCCAGCACATGCTTGTGCTGCAAGGCCGCTTCATACGGCCCGGGCTGGCCCTGGGCATCACGCGGGCCGGCGTTCCAGGTGCTGGGCACCACCGCCTGGTAGTTGCTGATCTTGCCGTCATCCACCACGATCCAGTGTGACAGGCCGCCGCGCGGGGCTTCCATCAGGCCCACGCCCTGCATGTGTTTGGGCCAGCTGGCCGGTTCCCAATACTGGTCATTAAAAGTGCGCACGTCTCCGGCCTTGATGTTGGCGATCAGCGCGTCACACCAGCCCTGCATTTCATCGGCAATGAGCTTGGACTCCAGCCCGCGCGCCGCCGTGCGGCCCAGGGTTGAAAACAGTGCATTGACCGGCACGTCCAGTTTTTTCAGGGTGAAGTCAACCAGCGCTTTGGTGGGCTTGTGGCCGTTGGCGTACATCAGCAGCACCCGCGCCAGCGGGCCGACTTCCATGACCTT
>JALNWC010000452.1 GCA_023231075.1 Rhodoferax sp. | reverse complement strand
TGACTGGATCATCAAGGGCGAGTCGCGCACCATCAAGGCCGGCGTGAACTGGCACGGCTTTGGCAAGATGGCCACCGGCTTCAACATGCTTGACCCGATCAAGTCCACCGTGGTGACACCGGGCATGGACCTGAACGGCAAGTTTGCCAAGACCGGCATTCCGGCCAGCATCGTGACCAAGTTTCTGGCCGAGCACGGCGTGGTGGTGGAAAAAACCGGCCTCTACAGCTTTTTCATCATGTTCACCATCGGCATCACCAAAGGCCGCTGGAACAGCATGCTGACCGCCTTGCAGCAGTTCAAGGACGATTACGCCAAGAACCAGGCCATGTGGCGCATCCTGCCCGAGTTTTGCCAGAAGTACCCCAAATACGAAGACATGGGCCTGGCCGACCTGTGCCAGCACGTGCACCAGCTCTATGCCAAATACGACATCGCGCGCCTGACCACCGAGATGTACCTGAGCGACCTGACGCCGGCCATGAAGCCCAGCGATGCCTATGCCCACATTGCGCTGCGCAAGACCGAGCGCGTGGAGATCGACCATCTGGAAGGCCGCGTCACCGTGGGCCTGGTCACGCCCTACCCACCGGGCATTCCACTGCTGATTCCGGGCGAGGTGTTCAACAAGAAGATTGTGGATTACCTCAAGTTTTCCCGCGAGTTCAACCGCCAGTGCCCGGGTTTCGAGACCGACATCCATGGTCTGGTGGAAGAGCAGGGCGCCGATGGCCAGGTGCATTACTACGCTGATTGCGTGAAGGCCTGAGGGAGGCCAATCGCGGCGAGGGCGCCGCTCCTACAAATGCCGGATGCCCTGCCTTTGTAGGAGGCCCGACCTCGGGCCGATGGATGTCCTGGGCCAAAGGTGCAACCCAAGGGTTATCCCTGATTTGAATAGCTTGCACTTTATAAATAGAATAAGTGCAACTTGTTTTATGAAGAGTTGCACTTATGGCTGCTGTCACGCTTGGCATCAAAGTTGATGAATCCTTTCGGTCTCGCATCAAGGCGGCGGCCAGCGCACAGGGTAAAACCCCGCACTGGCTCATCAAGCAGGCGGTGATGCAGTATGTGGAGAGTATCGAACGCGGACAATCACCCCAGGCGGTAACCACAGGTGCAACCCATGCTGCGGAATCGGCTGAATCGGATGAACCCGACGAACTGGCACTGCCCGCCAGCGCCCCATCGCTGGCGCCGCAACCGTTCCTCGACTGGGCGCAAAACGTGTTGCCGCAGACCGACATGCGGGCCGCCATCACCGCCGCCTGGCATCGCCCCGAGCCCGAATGCCTGCCGCTGCTGGTGCAACTGGCGCACGTGACCGACTCCAGCCAGCGTTCGGCCATCGAAGCAGTGGCCACCCGGCTGGTGGCGGGCTTGCGCGCCAGTAAAACCGGTGGCGGTGTGGAAGCCCTGGTGCAGGAGTTTTCGCTCTCCAGCCAGGAGGGCGTGGCGCTGATGTGCATGGCAGAAGCCTTGTTGCGCATCCCCGACAACGCCACCCGTGACGCGCTGATTCGCGACAAGATCAGCCATGGCGACTGGCATGCCCACCTGGGCAACTCGCCCTCGATGTTCGTCAACGCCGCCGTTTGGGGCCTGATGCTGACCGGCAAACTGACCGCCACCGCCAGTGAAAAAAGCATGGCCAGCGCGCTGACGCGCCTGATCGGCAAGGGCGGCGAGCCGCTGATCCGCCAGGGCGTGCACCGCGCCATGAAGCTGATGGGCGAGCAGTTTGTCACCGGGCAAACCATCTCCGAGGCGCTGGCCAACAGCCGCGCGCTGGAGAAAAAGGGTTTCCGCTACTCCTACGACATGCTGGGCGAGGCCGCCACCACCGAGGCTGATGCCGAGCGCTACGTGGCGTCTTATGAGCAGTCGATCCGCGCCATTGGCATGGCGTCCAACGGTCGCGGCATTTTTGAGGGGCCGGGCATTTCGGTCAAGCTCTCCGCCTTGCACACGCGCTACAGCCGCGCCCAGCGCGACCGCGTCATGGCTGAACTGCTGCCGCGCCTGACCAAGCTGGCGCTGCTGGCGCGTCAGCATGACATTGCGATCAACATCGACGCCGAAGAGTCCGACCGGCTGGAGCTGTCGCTGGACCTGCTGGAGAGCCTGTGCTTTGACCCCCGGCTCAAGGGCTGGAACGGTATTGGCTTTGTGGTGCAGGCCTACCTGAAACGTTGCCCTTTTGTCGTTGACTACCTGACCGACCTGGCGCGGCGCAGCGGCCACCGCCTGATGATCCGCCTGGTCAAGGGCGCCTACTGGGACGCCGAAATCAAACGTGCCCAGCTCGACGGCCTGGACGGCTACCCGGTGTACACGCGCAAGGTCCATACCGACGTGGCTTACCTGGCCTGCGCGCGCAAGTTGCTGGCCGTGCCGGACGCGGTCTACCCGCAGTTTGCCACCCACAACGCGCAAACCGTGGCCTCGATCTACCAGATGGCGGGGCAAAATTTTTATGCCGGGCAGTACGAGTTCCAGTGCCTGCACGGCATGGGCGAGCCGCTGTACGAGCAGGTGACCGGCACCGTGGCTGAGGGCAAGCTCGGCCGCCCCTGCCGCATTTACGCGCCGGTGGGCACGCATGAGACGCTGCTGGCCTACCTGGTGCGGCGCCTGCTGGAAAACGGCTCCAACTCCTCGTTCGTCAACCGCATTGGCGACCTCAAGGTGAAGGTGGCCGAACTGGTGACTGACCCGGTGCAGGAGGCGCAAGCCATCGAACTGGAATGCGGCCAGCTTGGCGCGCCGCACCCCAAAATTGCCCTGCCGCGGCAGATGTTTGCCGAGCTGGGCAGCCAGTCGCGCTTGAACTCGTCGGGCCTGAACCTGGCCAATGAGCAGCAACTGGCCTCGCTGGCCGCCGGTTTGCTGCGCAGCACGCAAACCAGTTACACGGCGGCGGCCACCGTGGCGGATGTGGCGCCAAGCGACGCACCGCCCGGTTTACGCCCTCGCCCTCTGGGCGCGGGCAGGGGTGAGGACGGCACGCGCCACCCGGCAACAGCCGCCACCAACGG
>JALNWC010000451.1 GCA_023231075.1 Rhodoferax sp. | reverse complement strand
TTGGGTTGCGAGAAATAAGTGAGTCGGTCAAGAAAGTGGCTCATGGTTTACCTCTATAAAAGATGTGATCTTGGTTTTGGGTTGTCATGCCGGACTTGATCCGCAATGACAACCAGGGCGTTCAGGGGTTTTTGATCTCCGACCCGCTGCGCAAATAGAACCACCAGTTCAATACCAGGCACAGGGCGTAAAAAATGGCAAAGCCGTACATGGCGGTTTGCGGTGTGCCGGCCTTGATTTGCTGGCCAATCACCACCGGCGCGATGAAGGCGCCGTAAGCGGCCACGGCCGAGGTCCAGCCCAGCACCGGGCCGGCTTGCTGGCGGTCAAAAATGACACCAATCGTGCGGAAGGTGGACCCATTGCCAATGCCGCTGGCGGCAAACAACAGCACAAACAGCCACATGAAGGTCGAGAAATACTGCTCTGGTGTGGCCGAGCCGTAGGCTTGCATCATCATGTAGCCGACCCCTGCCGAGGCGCCCACCATGATGGCCGAGATCACCTGCGTCACGATGGAACCCCCCACCTTGTCAGCAATCCAGCCACCGACCGGCCGGATCAGGGCGCCGACAAATGGGCCGATCCAGGCGTAGGTGAGGGCGGAGGGCGCGTTCGGATTTTTCAGGGTATGTTGCATGACACCCGCAGCGTCAGGCACGTGGCTGATACCGAAGATCACCGTGATCGACAGCGGCAGCGCCATCGAGAAACCAATGAACGAACCGAAGGTCACCATGTACAAAATCGTCATGGACCAGGTGTGCTTGTTCTTGAAAATTTCAAACTGCGTGGCGATGTTGTCCTTCATCTCGCCAAAGGCGGCCAGCTTCATGGCAAACACCGTGACCACCATGATCAGCGGTAGTGCGATCCACATGTTGAGCAGGCCTAGTCCCGTGGGCGTCGGCAGGTAGAGATACAAGCCGATGACGCCGATGACGCAGGTGATGCCCCAGAGGTACAAAATCTTGCCGAAAGCAGCCAGCGTGCCGCCGTAGTTGGGCGACAAGGGCAACAGGTTGTTCATGCCAAACCAGGCCGCCATGACCAGTGGCACCAGAATGGCCGCCCAGATGAAGCCGGCATTCTGGATGTAGGTCGGTGTGCCTGCCAGAATCTTGCCCATGATCCAGCCGCTGTCCTTGGTCAGCACCATCGAGCCGCCACCGGCGGCGCCAAACAGGCCCACGGTCATGACCAGCGGAATGAGCACCTGCATGGTCGTGACACCAAAGTTGCCAAGACCGGCGTTCAGGCCCAGGCCGGTGCCTTGCAGGCGCTTGGGGTAGAAGCCTGAAATGTTGGACATCGAGCAGGCAAAGTTGCCGCCACCGATGCCGGACAAAAATGCGCAGGCCTGAAACACCCACAACGGCGTGGCTTGGTCCTGCAGGGCAATGCCGGTCCACACCGCAGGAATGATCAGCAGCGCGGTCGTCAGAAAGATCGTGTTGCGCCCGCCGCTCAAACGGATGAAAAAGGACGCGGGGATGCGAAACGTGGCACCCATCAAGCCGGAGATGGCCGTCAGCGTGAACATTTCGGCCGGCTTGAACGGAAAGCCCAAATTGAGCATTTGCACCGTGATGATGCCCCACATCACCCACACCGCGAAACCTACCAGAAGGTTCGGAATTGAAATCCAGAGGTTACGGTTGGCAATGTGCTTGCCTTTCGATTCCCAGAACGGGGTGTCTTCGGGACGCCAATCGGCGATGTCGGCGCCTGATGCTTTTGTGTTGCTCATAAGTTCTTTCAGTTGGAAGTAATGTGTGCCTGTATTTCTGGCGGGCTTTTGTGGGCCATGTATTCGGTGGTGCGCACTTCGGTCAGGTACATCCAGATCAGCGACACCCAGACCACGCCGTACATCAGCATGAAGGCGCTGGAGCGGATGCCGGTCAGGTCGACGAGTGCGCCGAACATGATCGGCAGAATGAAGCCGCCCATGCCGCCGGCCAGCCCGACGATGCCGCTGATGGTGCCGATGTTGTCGGGATACTCGTCGCTGATGTACTTGAAGGTACTGGCTTTGCCGAAGGCAAATGCAATGCCCAGCGTGAACATCAGGAAGGTGAACAGGTAGACATTCAGGCCGATGTGGAAGGTCTTCGGACCGTCAATGGTGGCGACGGTGAAGTCGAACTGTGGATAGCTCAGCAGGAACAGGCAGATCCAGGCCACCCAAAGCACCCACCAGGTCACGCTGTGCGCACCGTACTTGTCCGCCATCCAGCCGCCGACGGCGCGCAGGACACCGCCGGGCAATGAGAAGCAGGCCGCCAGCAAGGCTGCAATGCGGATGTCCAGTCCGAACTCGCCCACGTAGTACTGCACCATCCACAGGGACAGTGCCACATAGCCACCGAACACGATGCTGTAGTACTGGCAGTACTTCATCACCTTGGGATCTTTCAAGGCCTTGAGCTGGTCGCTGAACTTGACGTGGCTCGGGACCAGATGGCTGGGGTCACTGTAGCTAAAAAACCAGAACAGCAGCACCGTGCCCAGCATGATGCCCGCATACACGTGCGGCACCATGGTCCAGCCGAAGGCGACCACCAGTGCGGGTGCCAGGAATTTGTTGACGGCTGCGCCTGAGTTGCCGGCGCCGAAGATACCCATCGCAAAACCTTGCTTTTCCTTGGGAAACCAGCGAGCCACATAGGGCGTGCCCACCGAAAAAGAACCGCCCGCAAGGCCGACGACCAGGCCAATGGCGAGGTAATGCCAGAATTCGGTGGCAACGGCCATGAACCAGATGGCTGGCACAGTGGCTGCCATCAAGGCAGTCATCACGATGCGACCGCCGTATTTGTCGGTCCAGATGCCCAGCGGTACGCGGATCAATGATCCGGAGAGCACTGGCATGGCCGTCATCAGACCAAATTCAGTGGCACTGAGTCCGAGCGTTTTCTTGATCGGAATACCGATCACCGCAAACATCATCCACACCATGAAACACACGGTGAAGGCGAAGGTGCTGACGATCAGCACGGAGAGGGCTTGCCCTTTCTTGGTCATGTCAAAAACTCCTTTTGG
>JALNWC010000450.1 GCA_023231075.1 Rhodoferax sp. | reverse complement strand
GGGCCAGAGCGTGCCCATTACCTGCTTGAGCAACTCCTGGAGCATGCCCGCCAAAGCAGCATCGACATGCCGTTCTCGGCCAATACGGGTTACGTCAACACCATCGAGACCGACCAGGAAGAGCGCTGCCCCGGCAACATCGAAATCGAAGAACGCCTGCGTGCCTACATGCGCTGGAACGCCATGGCCATGGTCGTCAAGGCCAACCGCCACCATCCTGAAGATGGCGGTGACCTGGGCGGTCATATCGGCTCGTTCGCCTCGCTGGCCCACATGCTTGGCGCCGGCTTCAACCACTTCTGGCATGCAGAATCGGAAAACCACGGCGGCGACTGCCTCTACATCCAGGGCCATGTGGCCCCCGGTGTCTATGCCCGCGCCTACATGGAAGGCCGCCTTTCTGAGGAGCAATTGCTCAATTTCCGCCAGGAAACCGGCGGCAAGGGCTTGTCGAGCTACCCGCACCCCAAGCTGATGCCCGAGTTCTGGCAGTTCCCCACCGTCTCCATGGGCCTGGGGCCGCTGATGGCCATCTACCAGGCAAGGTTCCTGAAGTACCTGCATGCGCGTGGCATTGCCAACACCGAGAACCGCAAGGTCTGGGTGTTCTGCGGTGACGGCGAAATGGATGAGGTGGAGAGCCTGGGCGCGATTGGCCTGGCGGCCCGTGAAAAACTCGACAACCTGGTGTTTGTCATCAACTGCAATCTGCAGCGCCTGGACGGCCCGGTGCGCGGCAACGGCAAGATCATCCAGGAACTCGAAGGTACTTTCCGTGGTGCCGGCTGGAACGTGATCAAGCTGCTGTGGGGCAGCAACTGGGACCCGCTGCTGGCGCGCGACAAGGACGGCGCCCTGCGCAAGGTGATGATGGACACGCTCGACGGCGACTACCAGACCTTCAAGTCCAACGACGGCGCTTATGTGCGCAAGCATTTCTTTGGCCGCGATCCGAAGACGCTGGAGATGGTGGCCAAGATGAGCGACGACGACATCTGGAACCTGCGCCGCGGGGGCCACGACCCGCAAAAGGTCTACGCCGCCTACCACGCCGCGGTCAAGCACAAGGGCCAGCCGACGGTGCTGCTGATCAAGACCGTCAAGGGTTTTGGCATGGGCAAAAGCGGCGAGGGCAAGAACAACGTGCACCAGACCAAGAAGCTCACCGACGAAGACATCAAGATCTTCCGCGACCGCTTCAACATCCCGATCCCCGACAGCCAGATTGCCGATATTCCGTTTTACAAACCGGCCGACGACACGCCGGAAATGAAATACCTGCATGAGCGCCGCAAGGCCCTGGGCGGTTACCTGCCGCACCGCCGCACCCGGGCCGACGAGCACTTTACCGTGCCGGCACTGGAAGTGTTCAAGAGTGTCATCGAGCCCACCGCCGAAGGCCGCGAAATTTCCACCACGCAGGCCTATGTGCGCTTTTTGACGCAGCTGCTGCGCGACCAGGCATTGGGCCCCCGAGTGGTGCCGATTCTGGTCGACGAGGGCCGCACCTTCGGCATGGAAGGCCTGTTCCGCCAGATCGGCATTTACAACCCCGATGGCCAGCAGTACACCCCGGTCGACAAGGACCAGGTCATGTACTACAAGGAAGACGCCAAGGGCCAGATGCTTCAAGAAGGCATCAACGAGGCCGGCGGCATGGCCAGCTGGATCGCGGCGGCCACCAGCTATTCCACCAGCAACCGCATCATGGTGCCGTTCTACGTGTACTACTCGATGTTCGGCTTCCAGCGCATTGGCGACCTGGCCTGGGCTGCGGGCGACATGCAGGCGCGCGGCTTCCTGCTGGGTGGTACCAGCGGGCGCACCACGCTCAACGGCGAGGGCCTGCAGCACGAAGACGGCCACAGCCACATTCTGGCGGGCACGATTCCGAACTGTGTGTCCTACGACCCGACCTTCGCCCATGAAATTGGCGTCATCCTGCACCACGGCCTCAAGCGCATGGTGGAAAAACAGGAAAACGTGTATTACTACCTGACCCTGCTCAATGAAAACTACGCCATGCCCGGCCTGACCCAGGGCACCGAAGAACAGATCATCAAGGGCATGTACCTGTGCAAACCCGGTGCGGCGGGCGCGGCCGGACCGCGCGTGCAGTTGCTGGGCTCGGGCACCATCCTGCGCGAGAGTTTTGCAGCCCAAATTCTGCTGGCCCAGGACTGGGGCGTGACCGCCGACGTCTGGAGCTGCCCCAGCTTCAATGAGCTGGCGCGCGACGGCCAGGCCTGCGAGCGTGTCAATTTGTTGCACCCCACCGACCAGCCGCAGCTGTCCTTTGTGGCGCAGCAACTCGCCGACCACGACGGCCCGGTGGTGGCTTCGACCGACTACATGAAGGCTTATGCCGAGCAGATCCGCTCGTTCATTCCAAAGGGCCGCACCTACAAAGTACTGGGCACCGACGGTTTCGGCCGCAGCGACTTCCGCTCCAAGTTGCGCGAGCACTTCGAGATCAACCGCCACTACATCGTGGTCGCGGCCCTCAAGGCCCTCAGCGAAGACGGCCAAGTGCCGGTCGCCAAAGTGGCCGAGGCCATTGCCAAATACGGCATCAACACCGACAAAGTGAACCCTTTGTACGCCTGATTTTTTCACTGCATGTGTTTGGTTGGGCTTGAATACCCTCTGTCATGCCGGACTTGATCCGGCATCCATGCCCTCAGGATGCATGGATTGCGGATCAGGTCCGCAATGACGACCATCACAAGTTGGCGATTTGTAATTGATTTGGAGACACAACATGGCAATCATGGAAGTGACAGTCCCGGATATCGGGGACTTTGATGAAGTAACCGTCATTGAATTGATGGTCAAACCCGGCGACAGCGTCAAGGCCGAACAAAGCCTGATCACGGTGGAATCCGACAAAGCCTCGATGGAAATCCCGTCAAGCCATGCCGGCGTGGTCAAGGAGCTCAAGGTCGGTTTGGGCGACAAAGTGAAAAAAGGCTCGCTGATCCTGATGCTTGAAGTGGCCGACGAGGTCGCCGCGTCTGCCCCGGTAGCGGCATCCGCAGTGGCTCCT
>JALNWC010000449.1 GCA_023231075.1 Rhodoferax sp. | reverse complement strand
GTATGCCTGAGCGCAGCGTCCTGCTCCATTTGACCGACATACAGGACTCTGGACAGCCCACAGAAAAAGGCCAGGACTTGCAAACCTAAGCGATGCTGGAATGCAAGACCTGACCCCGTTTGTGTCAGGCGCCAAACAGCACGACATCGTCCATGGGGTAATGCTTGCGGTTGTGCGTCCACAGTGGGCATTGGTGCGCGCGTGCGGTGGCGGCCAGCAAAAAATCTTCCAGCGAGATGCCTTGAAACGCTTTGCTGAAACGCTTGGCATAGCGCCCCGCAATGCGCCCGGTGTCGCCATCCAAATCAAGCTGCTGGCACAGTCTGAAAAAACCCTCGATGGCCTTGTGTTCGCGTTCAAACGCTCCGGCATAAATTTCGGCAACGACCACGGGGCTGAGCAAAAAAATGGTTTTTGACGCCACTAACGCCAAAAACTGCGCAACCACATCAGGCTTCTTTTTCAAGAGGTCAATCACCACGTCGGTGTCAAGCACCATCCTCTGCGCGGTCATGTGACGTCACTTTGGCGCAGGATGCGGCTTTGACTGCGGATGTTGCGCACATAGGTTTCAGCATCCACAGCAGCAAAGCTCTCCAGCGGTTGAAGCCGCTCAAAATACGCCTGTGCATCCACTACGGGGTCTTTGTGAATGTCGCGTTCAAGCGTGCGGCGAATCAACTCGGAGATGCTGACTCGCATGCTTGCCGCACGCGACTTCAGTGTGTCATAGAGATCGTTTTGCAGATAAATTTGAGTGCGATGCATGATGGGGATCCTGTCCGGTTAATGTATAAAAGTGTACATCATAAAGTCGTCAAAGGTGCTGAATCAACTGCCGCAACCCACCCAAGCTGTCACTATTGATTCAGTACAGAACTTGTCTCGACGCATGGTGATGTATATGCTGTCCTATGGTTCCACTCGCACAACGTGCGCGATCTTGGCCGCGGTGGGCTGGTTTTCGATCAACTGCGGGTTCTGACGCCCGCGCAATGCCTGGAGGTATGGACATGACAACATTGACGATTCGTTTGCCCGAGGACACGGCGCAACGTTTAAAGTTACTGGCGCGCAGGCGCGGTCTTAGCACCAACAAATTGGTGGAAGATTTGAGCGCGCGAGCCTTGGCGGCGTGGGACACTGAAAATCACTTTCGAGCGATGGCTGCCACGGGCGACATCAATCAGGCCTTGGCCATTCTTGATCGGCTGGACAGCGAGGACCATCGGGGGCACTGAAAGACCGTCAAGCAGTGTTGCGCATTCAAACGCGTATCGACCGGGCAGAAAATGGAAACCTTGGCGATGTCAAACAAATCAACCCAACCCAAAGACATCAAAACCGCGCTGCAACTGGCACGCCAACTGTAGGATATCCTCATGGCCATCAAACTGAATAAATGGGACAGCGCCAAGTACCTCAAAACCGAGGAAGACATTGCCGATTATTTTGCCCTCTGCATGGAAGAGGCTGGCGATGACGCCGCATTTATCGCCCACGCGCTGGGTGTGATCGCTCGTGCGCGTGGCATGACGCAGCTGGCCAACGATACAGGCCTTGGGCGCGAGAGCCTGTACAAAGCCCTCTCTGGCGAAGGCAACCCCAGTTTCGCCACCATCTTGAAGGTCATCAAGGCGCTGGGCCTGAAACTGGGTGCCGCGCAGGTGGCGCATGCCTGATTGCAGCGACAGCGTATCCGCCTGCCAAAAAAGCCATGGCCCGGCTGGCGCAGGCAAGGGGAAATACAAGGCGGGGCGGAGCCGGTGAACTGGTGTTGATGCCCCAATGGCCTGGCAAAGCGGCTGGTGACAACTGGCGTATGTGCAGCTGCCCTTAGCGTTAATTGGAATCTGACCCTAATTATTCCTAAGCGATGCTGGAATGCAAGACCTGACCCCGTTTGTTCCCTGGACACTGGACAGCCCATAGAAAAAGGTCAGGACTTGCAAACCTAAGCGATGCTGGAATGCAAGACCTGACCCCGTTTGTTCACATGCCTGATTGCAGCGACAGCGTATCCGCCTGCCAAAAAAGCCATGGCCCGGCTGGCGCAGGCAAGGGGAAATACAAGGCGGGGCGGAGCCGGTGAACTGGTGTTGATGCCCCAATGGACTGGCAAAGCGGCTGGTGACAACTGGCGTATGTGCAGCTGCCCTTAGCGTTAATTGGAATCTGACCCTAATTATTCCGTTTGTTTCGTTTGTTTTTTGTTTCGCTGTTGCACTCTGATGTAAAGTGCAGCCGAGCTTACTTGAAGCAGAACTTTCTTACGCCTACTATTTAGGAGATGCGCATGCTAAGCCCGGAACACATCGCAGAAGCGGCCCGTCGGCTGATCGCGCGGGCGGCCCACCCTGCCAAGGTCATCCTGTTTGGCTCCTACGCAAGAGGTGAAGCAGATGAAGCATCAGACTTGGATCTGATGGTGGTTGAACAGGGGTTGACTGACAAAGCCAACGAATACATGCGTCTGAGGGAAGCTGTTGGTCATGCCGGTGTTGGCATTGATCTTCTCTTGGTGTCCGCGCAAGAATTTGAGCGCCGCAGTCAAGTGCCGGGTACCGCTGCCTATTGGGCGAAAAAAGAAGGAAAAATTCTTTATGACGCCGCAGCGTGAAGAAGCCGAGCGATTTGTGGGCTGCCTCACGCCCTACGCTGTTGAGTTTCGTTACGACGACGAGGCTATCCACCTGATATCTGGTGAGGCTGCTGGTCGACTCATCGGCTCGCTGCTTACATGGGCTGAAAAAGAAATCGCCAGCCATCAGGACTCACGCTGAATTGAAAAACAGATCAGCCTGAGCACAGCGTCCTGCTCCATTTGACCGACATACAGGACTCTGGACAGCCCACAAAAAAAGGTCAGGACTTGCAAACCTAAACGATGCTGGAATGCAAGACCTGACCCCGTTTGTTTGGGCTGCCTCACGCCCTACGCTGTTGAGTTTCGTTACGACGACGAGGCTATCCACCTGATATCTGGTGAGGCTGCTGGTCGACTCATCGGCTCGCTGCTTACATGGGCTGAAAAAGAAATCACCATCAG
>JALNWC010000448.1 GCA_023231075.1 Rhodoferax sp. | reverse complement strand
GCCACCCTGAACAATTACATTGCCGATGGGCTGCTGCCCCGGCCGGAAGTGCGTCGGCAAGCGGCTGCACCCGGCGAAGCGCCCACCACGCTGGGCTATTTCCCGGATTGGGCGCTGGAGCGCATTCAGCAGATTCAGGAGCTCAAGCGCACGGGGGTCAGCATGGACGACATCAAGCACCAACTGGCCGATGCGGCTGAACCGGTCGCGCGCACTGCACCGCCACCGCCAGTCGCCAGGCCGGCGGCTGACAAGCCTCCCGTGGTTGAAAAACGCAACGCCTCCGGTGCGGTCCAGGCCAGCGAATCGGTCCAGGTCTCGGTGGAAAACATTCCCTATGCCGCCTACATGGTCAACTTCGAGTTTCAGCTGGTCTGGCTCAACCCGCTGGCCCAGAAGGAATTTTTTGCCGGCAACCAGATCCCGGAGCGTGCCACCGACCGCTCGATCATTCCAACCCTGCTCGACTGGGCGGCCGACCTGCCCGCGCAGGAGCAGGCCCGCCTGTTCAATGCCCATCTGGGCCTGATCAAAAGCCGTTTGCCGCGCCAGACCTTCAACCAGAATCTGGGTGGCCTGCCCGATGCGCAGCGGCAATGGCTGATGAACTGCTACGACCAGTGCCCCGAACCCGACAACCGTCTTCAGCACATCGTGGGCCTGATGCACCCGGACCCCGACATTGGCGCCTGCCAGGTGGTGGCCTTGTGTTTTCGCGAAGGCGTGTTGATCGTCTATGTGCCCGACAAGCAGGACGTGAATCAGCTGTTGAACTCGATCTCGCGGCGCGACACCTTCATTCGCAACTTGCTGAGCCAGCGCCTGCCGGTGCTGACGCCGCTGGCGGTGATGGTGGCCGACCTGCAGAACTCGGTGCGGATTTGTTCCGAGCTGCCACCCGAAGACTACTTCCAGCTGATCAACCAGATCTGGTCCACGCTCGACCCGATCTTCCGGGAATACTACGGCGCCTATGGCAAGCACACGGGTGACGGCATGGTGTATTACTTCTTTCCGCAGCCCGACCGCAATTACCTGATGAACGCCGTGCTGTGCGCCAACAAGGTGCGCGAAACCATGCAGGACATCAGCCACGACTGGAAAGTGCGCAAGGGCTGGACCAACCAGTTGTACATGAACATCGGCCTGAGCGAGGGCGAGGAATGGCTCGGCACATTCAAGACCAACACCAACTTTGAACTGGTGGTGCTGGGTGAAACCATCAACATCTGCGGACGATTGTCTGACCTGGCCCGTTTTGGCAAGGTCTGGGCTACCAAGGGCTTGATCAGCAAACTGTCCAACACCGAACGCTCAAAAATCCGCTACGGCGTCGAGCGCGACACGCCCGAGGGCAAGGTGTTCGTCAACAACTCCTACGCCCAGGTGACCTCACTGTTGTCGAGTAATGAGCCGCGACACGCCAAACTCATGGACATCGCCACCTGCGCCGTGACCGAGGTGCTGCCCAAGCTGTGAGAATCCCGACATGATTTTGGGGGCATGATCAAATCGCCTGTGTGGCCCAAAGTGAGGCAGACGGTCAGGGTTCGCATGAGCCGGGTCAAAATGTCGAGGTGTCTTTGTGAATAGCGCACAATTTCTGTGGATAACTTTGTGAGTAAATACCCTGATAAGCGTCTCCCAATGGCTCTGCGCTTGGCTTGCGATACTTTGATGACAAATTAATCAGTAAAAAAACGCAATGAAATCAATGATGTATCACGAGAAATCACAAAGGCTTGCTAGCTTTTTTACATTTTCGAACAAAGCCGGCAGCTGTGGGCAATTAGCTATTGCATTGCTAGCGGCAGGTGGTTTGGCATGAGCCCGGCAGCGTCTTTGTTGCCGATTTCCGACACCGTTTGGTCGGTCGGCGCGCTGTGCCGCGCCATTGCCGATGCGCTGCAGGCACGCTTCAACCCGGTGACCGTGCGCGGCGAATTGACCGGGTTTTCACGCGCGGCCAGTGGCCACTGTTATTTCTCGTTGAAAGATGCCACCGGGCAGTTGCGTTGTGCCATGTTCAAGCGCGCCGCCAGTGGCCTTGACTTTGCGCCGCGTGACGGCGAACTGGTGGAAGTGCAGGGGCGGCTCGGCATTTACGAGCCGCGTGGTGACCTGCAGCTGATTGTCGAAGGCATGCGCCGGGCCGGGCAGGGCAGTCTGTTCGAGGAATTCCTCAAGCTCAAGGCCAAGCTGGAAGCGCAGGGTTTGTTTGACGCCGCCCGCAAGCGCCCGCTGCCGGTGATGCCGCGCGCCATCGGCCTGGTGACCTCGCTCGGCGCCGCCGCCTTGCACGATGTGGTCACTGCCTTGCAGCGGCGCGTGCCGCATATTCCGGTGGTGCTGGTGCCGGCTTCGGTGCAGGGTGCCAATGCGCCGGCCGAGTTGATGGCCGCGCTGAGCGCTTTGTACCAATTGAAAACCGTGCCGATCGACGTGATCTTGCTGGTGCGCGGCGGCGGTGCGCTGGAAGACCTGTGGGCCTTCAACGACGAGGCGCTGGCGCGGCTGATGGTGCAAAGCCCGGTGCCCATCATTTGCGGTGTCGGCCACGAGACCGACTTCACCATTGCCGACTTCTGTGCCGACCTGCGTGCGCCCACGCCCACCGCCGCGGCCGAACTGGTGGCGCAGCCACGCGAGGCCTGGCTGGGCGCGCTCGACCAGGCACAGCGGCGCCTGCGTGACGCCGTGCTGCGCCAGCTTGACCGGCAGGGCCAGCGGTTGGACCGTGCCGTGGCGCGCCTGGGGCGACCCTCCGAGCGCCTGGCCGGTCAGCGCCTGCGGCTGGCGGCCAGCGCCCACGGCCTGCAAAGCGCGGCCCGGCATTTTTTACAGCAAAAAGAGCAGCACCAGCAGCGCCTGGCGGCCCAATTGCCCACCGCTGTGCAACGTGCCTGGCAACAGCAGGCGCAGCGGCTGGAGCGGGCTACGCTGCGCCTGAACCTGCTGGACCCGCACCTGGTGCTGGCGCGGGGTTACGCCATGCTGTCCGATGATCAGGGCAACACCCTTGCCAGTTGCCGGCAGACGGCGCCGGGCCAGGCCGTCAAG
>JALNWC010000447.1 GCA_023231075.1 Rhodoferax sp. | reverse complement strand
GTTACACGAAGTTATCGTTCACGGCCTCGCTGCATTACGGAACGAAAGTGGGGATTCAAATGGCTAACGCGACGCTCAACAGTGCGCCCTTTGGTCGCTGTGCGATGCACCATATAACTGCGCAACGCCGACTAGCTCCACGTTAAACCCTTCAGGTATTTCGCATGTTCAAGTTTGAATGGGATGATCAAAAAGCTGCAAGCAATTTGCTGAAACACGGTGTATCGTTCGACGAAGCGGTCAGCGTTTTTGGCGATGCTCGGGCGCTGACATTTTCCGACATCGATCACAGTGAAATAGAGGATCGAAGTCGAACATACGGACTTTCAAACAAAATGCGGCTCTTGGTGGTAGTCCACACCGAACGCCGTAACGGCATTCGAATCATCAGCGCAAGAAAGGCGACACGATATGAAAAAGGCATCTACGAAAATGGCTGATCAAGACATTCCCGAATTGAAGCGTGATCAACTCGGCAAGGGTGTGCGGGGCAAGTACCTGAAACAATTCGTGCAAGGCAGCAATGTCGTGGTGTTACAGCCCGAGATTCAAAAGGCTTTCCCTACCTCTGAAGCCGTCAACAAGGCTCTGGCAAGCATGTTGGCCTTTGCGCAAGAAACACAGGGTTTGGCGGGTCGCGCAGGTCGGACACCTCGCAAGCGCGTCGCCGCGTAGCTTTGAAAACCACTTGGCGTGATCGTTAAATGTCAGTCGTCAGCCAAGCCGAGTGACAACCGACTGTGCTGGCATCAACTCACACCTCCAGCCATTCCCTGCGAATCGCGCTGGCCTGGCGCAGCGCTTGCGGCGTGCCTTCAAAGACCACGCTGCCATGGCCCATCACGTAGCAGCGGTCGGACACGTCCAGGGCAATCGTCAGCTTTTGCTCGATCAGCAGCACCGCGATGCCGCGCGCCTTGAGTTGCCTGAGGAATTGCCCCACCTCTTCGACCAGCCTGGGGGCCAGGCCTTCGGTGGGCTCGTCGATGATGATCAGGTCGGGGTCGCCCATCAGGCTGCGGCACAGGGTCAGCATTTGCTGCTCGCCGCCTGACAGCACGCCGGCCTCGGTGTGCTGGCGCGCTTGCAGTTGCGGGAACAATCGGTACATGTCGTCGGGCGACCAGCGGCCCGCTTGGCGGCTGTGTTTTTGACCCAGCCACAGGTTTTGCGCCACCGTCAGCGTGGGAAAGATGTCGCGGCTCTCGGGCACGTAGCCCAGGCCCGATTGGGCGATCTCGAAGGTTTTTTTGCCCAGCAGCTGGCGCCCCTGCCAAAGCAGCGAACCCTGTGCCTCGACCAGGCCCATGATGGCTTTGGCCGTGGTCGAGCGTCCCGAGCCGTTGCGCCCCAGCAGCGCCACGATTTCACCCGCGCGCACCTGCATCGCCACGCCGTGCAGCACATGGCTTTTGCCGTAGAAGGCGTGCAGCTTGTCTATTGCCAGCATGGAAAACCTGGATGCCGGATCGAGTCCGGCATGACAACTGTTCGCTCCATGATCACGCGGCCTGTCATTGCGGACCCACTCCGCAATCCGGCATGCCGGTGCTCACCGAGCCCAGATACGCCTCCTGCACCTGCGCGTTGGCACGCACCGCGTCGGGCGTGTCAAAAGCCAGCAATTCGCCCTGATCCAGCACGGCAATTTTGTCGGCCAGGCCAAATACCACACCCATGTCGTGCTCCACCATCAACAGGGTTTTGCCTTCGGTGGCCTCCCTGATCAGCGGGATGAAGCGGCGGGTTTCGGACTGGCTCATGCCGGCGGTGGGCTCGTCCAGCAAAATCACACTGGCGCCGCTGGCGATGGTGATGCCAAGCTCCAGCGCGCGTTGCTCGGCGTAACTCAGGTGCATGGCCAGGGCGTCGCGCTGCTTGTCCAGATGCACCTTTTCCATCAAGGCTTGCGCCTGCGCATTGGCGTCGTCCAGGCCCGCCAGGAATTTAAAAAACGTGTACTTGTAGCCCAGGCGCCAGAGCATGCCGCAGCGCAGATTGTCGAACACGCTGAGCGTGGGGAAGATGTTGGTGATCTGAAAACTGCGCGACAAGCCCATGCGATTGATCTGGAACGGCTGCTTGCCGTCAATGCGTTTCCCGTTGAGAAAAACCTGGCCTTGGGTGGGCGCAAAGCGGCCGCTGATCAGGTTGAACAAGGTGGACTTGCCCGCGCCATTGGGGCCGATGATGCCGACGCGATCACCGGGTTTGACGGCCAGGTCGATGCCGCAAATGATGTCGGTCTTGCCAAAGCGCTTGTGCAAGCCTTTCAACTCCAACGCAAAGGGTGGCTGGGTGGGGTTCAAAACACCTCCCGGCGTTTGATGTCCTGCGCGATGGCTTGCTGGATCTCGTCCCAGGCGCGGACAAACGGGCGACGTCTGGACTCGAACAGCCCCAGGCCGGCCAGCATGACACACAGCGCCCCCAGCCAGCTGCCGGGCGCCTGGGTGTCCAGGGTGATGCCCATAAAACGCAGTTCAGGCCCCAACGCGGCCCCCAGTTGCAGCTGGTAAACCATTTCCAGCAGGGCAGCAGCACCCGACAGGGCAAGCAAAGCCGAGGCAAGCAGGAGCACATACGCTGGCCAAAGCCGCCGCAAGCCGCCACTCCTGGCGAGTCGCAGCTGGGCCATGATGAGCGCGGCCACGCCGCCGGGCGCCAGCATCACCATCACGATGAAGATCAGCCCCAGGTACAGCAGCCAGGCCTGGGTCAGCTCGGACAACAGCACAAAGGCCAGCACCATCAGAATGGCGCCGATGATGGGACCAAAGAAGAGGGTGGTGCCACCCAGGAAAGTAAACAACAGGTAGGCACCCGACCGATGGGCGCTCAGCACCTCGGAGGTCACGATCTCGAAATTGAGCGCCGCCAAACCGCCCGAAACCCCGGCAAAAAAAGCCGCCATCACAAAGGCCAGGTAGCGCACCATCTGCGGGTTGTAGCCGACAAAGGCAGCGCGCTCGGGGTTGTCGCGCACCGCGTTCAGCATGCGCCCCAGCGGCGTGCGGGTCAAGGCGTACATGAGCGCGGTGCAGACAAAGGTATAGAGCGC
>JALNWC010000446.1 GCA_023231075.1 Rhodoferax sp. | reverse complement strand
GCGCTCAAATGGGAGCAGGCGAATGCGCCGCCGGAGGCAGCGCAAGGCCCGGACGCAGAGGGGCTGAGACTGCTGACGATCGACGATGTGACGCGCCAGGCCTGGCGTGCTCACCGTGAGTTGGTTCAGCCGCTGTCCCGCCTCGGTACGGCCCAGGTGGCGCTTGTCGCTGCCGGTCGCTGGACGGACATTGACCCCCGCCTGCAGCGCCGGGTCGATGACCTCGACGAGGTTCTGGAGGTGGCCGTGCAAGCGCGAAAAGCCTGGTTGCAGGCGCTGGCTGCGCGCCAAGCTCTGGCACCCTACCAGGCCATGCTGGACGCAGCTGACGCCGCCAGCGCGCTGGGCCAGCGCATGGTCAACGTGGGCAACTGGAGCGCCTTGCAACAAACCCAGGTGCAGCTGGTGCAGTCATCCGCCCAAATGAACCTGGTGCGCGCGCAGTATGCGGCAACGCAGTCCCAGGTCAGCCTGATCAAGACACTGGGCTTGACGGGCAAAGTCACCCGCGTGACGCTGCCCGAAGCCCTGCCAGATGTGCCCCCACAACTTGTGCCGGCGGAGGTGTGTCAGCAAAAGGCACTGGCCATACAGGCGCAACTACCGGAGTCTGAAGGCTTGCGCAACCAGGCCAACTTCGCATTGGCGCTGGCGGCTTACCAGGCCAGCCACGCGCTGGCCAATGGCAGCCGCGAGGCCGTGAAGACGCAAGAATTCATCAGCGAAGAAACGGTCCTGCACTACAACGGCATGTTGAGCAGTGTGTGGGATCTGCTGGATGCGTCTCGCAATCAGTCACAGGCCGTGATTGACGCCATCAATGCCCAGCGTGACTTCTGGATCGCCGAGACCGACTTGCAATGGGTGCTGCAAGGCGGCGAACCCGACAGTTTTGTAGCGCTGGGCGGTGGCCGTGAAGCGGCCGCACCCGCTGCGCATTAACTTTCATGGCGGCCATGCCACCCCGACGCATGAAAGAAGGCTGTCATTGCGGACTTGATCCGCAATCCATGGCTCCGAATTCATGGATGCCGGATCGAGTCCGGCATGACATGCGTGTTCTTTCACGTTAACAGGAATGACAAATGAATCTCAACTCACGTCGACAATTTTTTGCCGGGGCTGCCGCCTCGGTGGCTGGTTTGGCCGTGGCGCGCTCGGCGCTGGCGGGCCTGCCCGAGCCGGTCATCCAGACCTCGGTGGCGACGGCACCGCCGTTGATCCCGACCACGGGCCGGCCTTATAACCCGGTCGTCACCCTGAACGGCTGGACCCTGCCCTGGCGCATGAACAACGGCGTCAAGGAATTCCACCTGGTGGCCGAGCCGGTGGTACGCGAAGTGTCACCGGGGTTCAAGGTCAACATGTGGGGCTACAACGGCCAGAGCCCGGGCCCGACCATCGAGGTGGTCGAAGGCGACCGCGTGCGCATCTTCGTCACCAACAAGCTGCCCGAGCACACCACCATCCACTGGCACGGACAGCGCCTGCCGAACGGCATGGACGGTGTGGGGGGGCTGACCCAGCGCGCCATCCCCGTGGGCAAGACCTACGTCTACGAATTCGAGGCGCGCCGACCCGGCACCTTCATGTACCACCCGCATGCGGATGAAATGACGCAAATGGCCATGGGCATGATGGGCCTGTGGGTGACCCACCCCAAGGCCAGGCACCCGCACATCAGCGCCGTGGACCGGGATTTCTGCTTCCTGCTCAATGCGTTCGACGTGGAGCCCGGCAGCAAGACACCCAAGATCAACACCATGACGGACTTCAACATCTGGTGCTGGAACAGCCGCGTCTTTCCGGCCATCGACACCTTGAACGTGCGCCTGAACGACCGCGTGCGCATCCGCATCGGCAACCTCACCATGACCAACCACCCGATCCACCTGCACGGCCATGAGTTTCTGGTCACCGGCACCGACGGCGGCCCGACGCCGCCCGGCACGCGCTGGTATGAAGTCACGACCGATGTGGCAGTGGGCCAGATGCGCCAGATCGAGCTGATCGCCGACGCGGAAGGCGACTGGGCCATGCACTGCCACAAGAGCCACCACACCATGAACGCCATGGGGCACGATGTGCCGACCATGATCGGCGTGGACCACCGCGGCCTGGTCGGGAAGATCCAGAAGGTCGCCCCCGACTACATGCTGATGGGCGAACGCGGCATGGCCGACATGGGCGAGATGCAAATGCCGATCCCCGACAACACGGCGCCGATGATGACCGGCAGCGGCCAGTTCGGCCCGCTGGAAATGGGCGGCATGTTCACCGTGTTCAAGGTGCGCAAGGAGCAGAAACCCGGCGACTACAGCGACCCCGGACCCTATCGATTTCCGGCCGGCACCATGGCTTATGAGTGGACTGGCGCGACACCACAGGCCACGCGCCCAAGCGGCAGCAGCCCGGCAGAGCCTGCGGCCGCGAGCGCAGTCAAACCCGGTGGCAAAGGCATGGCGCACTGACGCTCAAACACCGTTGCAGCCGCCTTGACTCTTTTCCTTTTCCAACCCTCGCCTCCAAAAGCCAACATGAAATTTCAAATATCCCTTCTCTCCAGCGCTTCCACACTGTTGGCCGCCGCCTTGCTGGCGGTATCGTCCGCCGCATCGGCCGCCGGCGCGCACGCGGGCGACCATGGTGACTCGCCCATTGGCAAGCCCGGCGTGGCGTCCAAGGTCAGTCGCACGATCCATGTCGAGATGGCGAACGGCATGCGCTTCAAACCCTCTGAAATTCAGGTCAAAAAGGGTGAAACGATCCGCTTTGTCCTGAAAAACACCGATGGCGTCAAGCATGAATTCAGTCTGGGGACAGAAAAGGAATTGCTGGAACACTACGAGGTGATGAAAAGGTTTCCCGATATGGAGCACGACGAACCGAACAAGATCAGTCTGGCGCCGGGCAAGCGGGGAGAAGTGATCTGGCAATTCACCAAAGCGGAGGCGGTCGACTTTGCCTGCCTGCACCCGGGTCACTTCGACGCCGGCATGAAGGGCCAGGTCACCGTGGCCGCCAAGTAAGTTGAACCCGCGATCTATCCCTTGACCATTACTTTT
>JALNWC010000445.1 GCA_023231075.1 Rhodoferax sp. | reverse complement strand
TTCAGAGTTCGCCCGTGGCGCGCTTCAGACGCAGCCCCGCCAGGGCGGCATCAAACAGCGCAGTGGCGTGGTTGCTCTCGCTGCCGGTGCGCAAAGTCTCGGCATCCAGCACCTCGGTATGGGTGGCGATTCCGTTGGCATAGCGGTCGCGCGCCACCAGCAGGTTTTCCTCGGCCTGGGCGATGGCCGACCGGGTGACGATGAGGCGCTTGCGGGTCTCTTGCACATCCAGCCAGGTCTGGCGCACCTGCAACGCAATGAGAGAGGCCAGTTCGTCGTGTTGCTCGGTCAACGCCGCGGCCTGGCGCTCGACCGCGCTGGCGCGGTGGCCGACCACGCCACCGTCGAACAGGTTCCATTTGCCCCCCAGGGTGAGCATCCATTGCCCCGGGTGCACCTGATAGCGGTTCTCCTGGTAGCCGTAACCGCCGGAAAGAGCGACTTGCGGCGCGTTTTCGCCGCGTACTGCCGCAGCCTGGTGGCGCAGTGTCTCGATCTGGCGCGCCAGTGCCGCCAGCTCGCTGCGCCGCGCCAGTGCCCGCTCGGTCAGGGCGGGGGGCGGCTCGGGTGTCGTTGCCTCGGGCGAAAGCTCGTCGAGCGAAACGGGCTGATCCAGCAGCCGCCCCAGCAGGCGGTTGTAGGCGGCGCGCGCCAGATCCAGCCCATTGGCTACCTGCAATTTGCGCTGCTGCGCATCGGCTAGGGCCACCTGCACCGAGAGCAGGTCGCTTTTGGCCACCATGCCCTGCGCGTGCAGGTTCTCCACGTCCTGTGCATGGGCTTGCAGGCTGGTGACGTGGCTCTCGGTGACCTTCAACATGCGGCTGGCGCGCAGTACGCTGACATAAGCATCGGCCACGCGCAGTTTGAGGTTCTGCGCGTCGGCTGTTTCACCCAGCCGCGCCGCCTCCAGACCCGCCGTGGCGGCATCGATGCCGCGTGTGATGCGGCCACCCGTGTAGAGCGGCAGCGTCGCCATGGCCTTGTAGGCGGCGCTTTCCCGCTGGGCCAGCGGCATTTGCTGTGACTGGCCCAGAAGATCGACCTGGGCCGCCGGTGTTTCATTGAGGGCGGTGTAGCCTGCCTCCAGCGCGACATTCGGCAGACGGGCGGATTTCGCCGCCTCCAGCAGACTCGCGGCGGCGGCGGTGCCTTCATGTGACGCTTTGAGCCCACGGTCAACGGCCAGCGCGGTGTCCCAGGCCTGTTGCAGGGACTCGGCAGCGGCGTGGCCGGCGAGCAGGGCAGCGGCCAGAGCCGCCAGCGGCAACAGGCGGCGAACTTTGATCGAGCGGTTCATAACGTTCCTTTTTCCATGATGGCTTCTTTCCGGTCCTTGTAGCGCAGCAGCAGATACAGCAACAGCGGTACCACGATCAGAGTGAGCACGGTGGAAACCAGCGTACCAAAAATCAGCGAGATCGCCAGCCCGCCGAACACCGGGTCGGTCAGCATCACCGCGCTGCCCAGCATGATGGCCAGTGCCGTCAGCAGGATGGGCCGCAGGCGCACTGCGCCGGCTTCGAGAATGGCCTCGCGCAAGTCCAGGCCCTGGCGCCGGTAGTCCAGCACGAAATCGATGATGAGCAGCGAATTGCGCACCACCACCCCGGCCAGCGCAATGACCCCGATCATGGAGGTGGCGGTGAAGGATTGCCCCATCAGCCAGTGCCCCGGAAAGATGCCCGCCAGTCCCAGCGGGATGGCGGCCATGGCGACCAGCGGGATGGCGAAGGACTGGTAGTAGGCCACCAGCACCAGATAAACGAGGGTCAGGGCCAGCCCCAGCGCCCCGAGCATGTCGCGATAGGAGTCCAGCGTCATGCGTATCTCGCCATCCCACAGCAGACGGTAGCCGTCGATGGTGTCCGGCATCACAGGGTTGAAGCGCAGATTGCCGGTGGCGAGGCGCTCGCCGCCGGGCAGGGGCAGTCCGTCGAGCCGCCGATCCAGATCGAGCACGGCATAGACCGGGGCGGTGCGTACCAGCTCGCCGCCGACATACACGACACGCTCGCCGTCCTTGTGCTGGATGGGCCGGTCGGCCAGAGCGGGCACCCGCCGCACCAGTTCGGACAGCGGCACCGGTTTTCCCTGCCGGTTGACCAGATAGACCCGCGCCAGCAGCGCCGGGTCTATCTGGTGGCGGCGCGGGATTTGCAGACGGATGGGAACGGCGTTCTTTTCCCCTGCAATGTGTACGCGCCCCAATGTTTCGCCGTCCAGCAGGCGGCGCAAGGCAATCGCCGCCTCGCCCGTGGTCACGCCGGACAGGGCGGCCTTTTGCCGGTCCACCACCAGCCGGTGCTCAAACACGTCATCCGGTTCGGAGTCGTTCACCTCGACCATGTCGTAGGTCTGCCTGAAGGCCGCCTCGACCTGCTGGCCGATCGCCCTGAGTGGCCCTAGCTCCGGCCCGTAGATTTCGGCCATGACCATGGCGCGCACCGGCGGCCCCGGGGAATCCTCGACCAGCTGGATGACGCTTCCGGGGTAACGCGACTGGATGGCCAGCAGGCGCTGGCGCAGTTCGCGCACGATCTCGATCGAGGTCGTGCTGCGCTCGGTCTTGTCGATCAGGTTGACCCGGATCTCCGCCACCTGCGGCCCCGCCTTGCCGCCGGTGCCGCGCAGCAGCCCGTTGAAATCGATCACCCCGGCCTCGCCGATCCAGCTCTGGTAATTGAGGATCAGCGCGTTTTCCCGCAACACGGCGCCGATCTCGCGCATCGCCCGGTCGGTCGTCTCCAGCGGCGTGGGCGCGGGCATGTCCAGGCTGAGGTTGAAGGTATTTTTGTTGTCCTTGGGCAGCATGGCCATCTCGACGCCAAGCCAGGATTGCGCGCCGCTGACGCCAGCGGGCCGCACAAACTGCCACGCCGGTTGCAGCAGGGACAGGACAATAGCCGCGACCATGGCCAGCAGGACGCCCCGGCGCAAGCCGGGGCGATGGATCAGCGGCGTCATCACGGCATGGTAGACACGGTGCAGCCGGTCCTTGGGCTCGTGGTCTTCAAGGTCATGCCCCTCGCCGGGTTTGAGCCAGCGGTTGGCCGCCCAGGGAACGACCGTATA
>JALNWC010000444.1 GCA_023231075.1 Rhodoferax sp. | reverse complement strand
CCGGATTCTGGTGCCCATGGAAGAAGTGGTCGAAATCAAGAACGGCCAGAGAAAAACCACCGAGCGCAAGTTTTTCCCAGGTTACGTGCTGGTTGAGATGGTCATGGACGATGACACCTGGCATCTGGTCAAGCACACCAACAAGGTCACAGGTTTTGTCGGTGGCGGCAAAACGCGTCCTTCCCCTATTTCCGAAGCCGAAGTCCAGAAAATCGTGAGCCAGATGCAAGAGGGCACCGAGAAGCCCCGGCACAAGGTTGAATTTGTGGTGGGTGAGTACGTGCGCGTCAAGGAAGGCCCGTTTGCCGACTTCAATGGCTCGGTGGAAGAAGTCAATTACGAAAAAAGCAAGGTGCGTGTGGCGGTCACCATTTTTGGTCGCGCGACACCGGTTGAGCTTGAGTTTTCCCAGGTGGAAAAAGCCTGAAGGATCTGAGAATTTGCGGGTCAGACCACTTGCGTAGCAACGTGCTCTGACCCCAACATATTGAGATTTTGCGGGACAGACCAATAAATTGCCTCAGCAATTTTTGCTCTGTCCTCGACATGGTGAGATTTTGCGGGACAGACCAATAAATTGCCTCAGCAATTTTTGCTCTGTCCTCAACTGATTAGATGTATTTGAATTTGAATTTGAATTTGTATTTCGCACTTTCCGACTCGGTGTGAATGTTTGAAGTGAGTCGTTAATCTCGGGGAGCCCGAAGCTGCCATCGGCAGCCGAAGGCGTTAGCACCCGTTAGGAGTTAAACATGGCGAAAAAAATCGTCGGTTTTGTCAAGCTGCAAGTCCCAGCGGGTAAAGCCAACCCATCCCCTCCCATTGGCCCGGCCCTGGGTCAACGTGGTTTGAACATCATGGAATTCTGCAAGGCATTCAATGCCCAGACCCAGGGTGTCGAGCCCGGCCTGCCCCTGCCCGTGGTGATCACCGCCTTTGCTGACAAGAGCTTCACTTTTGTCATCAAGTCGCCCCCGTCATCAATCCTGATCAAAAAAGCGGTCAAGATCGACAAGGGCTCGGCCAACCCGCTCAAGACCAAGGTCGGCAAGATCACGCGCGCCCAGCTCGAAGAAATCGCCAAGACCAAGATCAAGGACCTGACCGCTGCCGACATGGATGCAGCCGTCCGTACCATCGCCGGCTCAGCCCGCTCGATGGGTATCAACGTGGAAGGTGTTTAAATGGCACGCTTGACTAAAAAACAAAAAGCCCAGCAAGGCAAAGTGGACAGCGGCAAGCTGTACCTCATTGGCGACGCTCTGGGTCTGGTGAAGGAATTCGCCAACGCCAAGTTCGATGAGTCCATCGACGTGGCGGTGCAGCTCGGCATCGATGCCAAGAAATCCGACCAGGTGGTGCGTGGCGCCGTCGTGTTGCCCAACGGCACCGGCAAGACCAAGCGCGTGGCTGTGTTCGCCCAGGGCGCCAAGGCCGAAGAAGCCAAGGCCGCCGGTGCCGACATCGTCGGTATGGACGACCTGGCTGCCATGGTCAAGGCGGGCGACATGCCGTTTGACGTGGTCATTGCCGCCCCTGACGCGATGCGCGTGGTCGGTACCCTGGGTCAGATCCTCGGCCCACGTGGCCTGATGCCCAACCCCAAGGTCGGCACCGTGACGCCTGACGTGGCCACTGCGGTCAGGAACGCCAAGGCGGGTCAGGTGCAGTTCCGTGTCGACAAGGCCGGTATTGTGCATTCCACCATTGGCCGTCGTTCGTTTGACAGCGACAAGTTGAAAGACAACCTGGCTGCTTTGGTCGATGCCCTGGTGAAGGCCAAGCCTGCGACCAGCAAGGGCCTGTATTTGCGCAAGGCTGCCGTCTCCAGCACCATGGGTGTTGGCGTGCGCGTCGACCTGCAATCGATCAACGCGTAATGCAAGAAATTGGGCCGTCTGAAAAGGCGGCCTGACGTGGTGGGCTGCGGTGGCTTCCAGGCTAACGCAGGCCATCCAAGACCGTTGGTGTGCCGAACCTTTGGGCGAACGCACTTAATCTTTGACAACCAACGCAGATGGCGATCCCGCTGCCAAAGAATTGAAAAGTTCCTGAACAGTTGGTCGCTGCAATATGGTGTGCCCTGATGTGAGCTTGCAAACAGCACAAACGGGTACTTTTTTAAGGAGTTGACCTTGAGTTTAAATCGCAGTGAGAAAGAAGCGGTCATCAGTGAAGTGACTGGCCTCGCCGCTAAAGCTCAAACGCTCGTGATTGCGGAATACCGTGGCATCACGGTCGCCGACATGACCAAACTGCGCACCATCGCGCGCAGCAACGGTGTCAGCCTGAGTGTGTTGAAAAACACCCTGGCCCGCCGTGCTGTGGCAGGTAGCAGTTTTGAAGTCGTGTCCGACCAGATGACCGGTCCGCTGATCTACGGCTTTTCTGAAGATGCAGTGGCTGCCGCGAAAGTGGTGGCTGACTTCGCAAAAACCAATGACAAGTTGGTGATTCGCGCAGGTGCATTTGCCGGCAGGGCTCTGGATGTGAACGGCGTGAAGCAATTGGCAAGCATTCCTTCCAAGGAAGTGTTGCTGGCACAGTTGCTGGGCTTGATGCAGTCTCCCATTTCACGCATTGCGCGTGTCATGGCGGCTTTGGCAGAGCAAAAGGGCGGCGGCGCAGAAGCCCCCGCAGAGGCCGTTGCAGCCTGAGGCTTGCAATGCACAGAAATTAATCAATTGTTAGGAAACAAAATGGCATTCGATAAAGACGCATTTTTGACCGCGCTGGACAGCATGACGGTCATGGAACTCAACGACCTGGTGAAAGCCATCGAAGAGAAGTTTGGTGTCAGCGCTGCAGCCATGTCTGCACCCGCTGCCGGCGGCGGCGCTGCTGCTGCCGTGGTTGAAGAGAAGACCGAATTCAACGTGGTTCTGCTTGACGCAGGCGCACAAAAAGTGTCGGTCATCAAGGCTGTGCGCGAAATCACCGGTCTGGGCCTCAAGGAAGCCAAAGACATGGTGGACGGCGCACCGAAGAACGTCAAGGAAGGCGTTTCCAAGGCTGATGCTGATGCCGCTCTGAAGAAGCTGCTGGACGCTGGTGCCAAGGCCGAACTCAAGTAAT
>JALNWC010000443.1 GCA_023231075.1 Rhodoferax sp. | reverse complement strand
GTGACCTTGATTACGTCAAAGTCAACGCCACGCAGGTCGGTGGCCAATTTGTCGAGCTCGCCACGACCCGCGGGTTTGACGGCGGCACTGTCAAAGTCAAACAGCGAGTCCGCCGAAAAGCTCACTTTTTGCGGCGCAGGCGGGGGCGGTGGTGGCGCTGGCGGGGCCACGTACACGGGCGTTGGCGCTGGCGCCTGGGCGATGATGACAGGTGCCGGGGCGGTGGTCTGTGCCACCGGGGTCGGTGTTTTGCCGCCAAAGCGGTAGACCAGACCGATGGAGGCCAGGTCGACATCGCCTTTGTTGCCCACGGCATCGTTGATGCGGTAGCGCTCGATCTCGGCGCGCAGGCTCAGGGCCTCCGTGAAAGCATATTGCACGCCCAGGCCGACCTTGAGGTTGGTGTCGCGCGCACTCGGGCTGGGATTGAGCACGTTGACGGCGCCGGTGCCGACAAAGCTGCCGTCGGTGTGTGCATAGGCGACCCCGAGGCGGCCAAAGGCAGAAAACTTCTCGGTGATCGGCAGAGTGCCCACCGCATCCAGGTTGAGTCCCCTGATCTTGATGTCGCCGCTCAGGCTACCTGTGGGAACGGTGTTGGCGACAAAGCCGAACTGCCCCAGGTCGAAGTAACCCGCTTCCACCGCAAAATATTTGTTGACCTGGTAGCCGCCAAAGAGCTTGAAGCCGCGGTCGCGATCATCGTCGTCAATCGAGGTGGTCGCCAGGCCGCTACCGAGCAGGTCGTTGCTGATGCGGGCATCGTCAATGCTGGCGTTGGACTGGCCGAGGTTGGCGCCGCCATACCAGCCGGCATCCTGTGCCATGGCAAAAGGTGCGGCCATGAGGGCGAGTGTCAGCAGGCTGAGCTTGCCCGTGGTGCTGACGAATTTGCGTGATGTGAGTGCCATGATTTTTCCTGGTTACTGGGCTGGTACGTTGATGACGGTATTGACCATCGTGACCGAGGCACCGAGCGACAAGGCCCGGCCATTCAGCGTCACGAGAGCGACGTTGCCGGCGGTCGAAAAAGTCACGCCATCCTGCGCAATGACGGTGCCCACCATGGTGCCGCCACCGGCTGCATTGATGGTGGCAGCCGAACCCACTTGCCAAAAGACGTTTTTGGCCAGGGCACCGCCCGCCAGGATGATGCTTTGTGGCGCGGCGGCACCCGGGCCGCCGACCGTCAGTGTGGAAGCCATCTGGAAGACCCAGGTGGCGTTGGCATCACCCTGGGCATCGAGTGTCAGGTTACCGCCTTCGATCAGGAAGGAGCCACCGGGCGCCTTGTAAGTGCCTGGCAGCAGCGTGACACCCGCCAGATTGGCACCGGGGGCCGGACTGGCACCCACCACAGGCATGGCGGCCAAAGCAAGGTAGGCGGTTTGTGCGTCCAGACGCGCCTGGGTCGCCAGGGCGCAGTCAGGGGCGCTCGGGCCGGCTGAATTGGTGCCGGTGGTCGAGTTGGTACAGCTGTAGATCTTGCCGTTCACGTTGCCGATGTTGGCGGGCGTTTCGGTGTAGATGTTGAATGCGTCATGAAAGCCCGTGATCATGGAAGTTCCCGTGGCAATGGTGCCAATGTCGCCGTTGATGATCGTCAGCGTTCCCATGTTGGTCATGCCGGCGCTGCCGCCAAACGTGCCAAAGGGAGCGACTGTGTTCAAGGCAATCAGAGGCACATCAACCGGTATGGCAACCGTGGTGAACTCCCACACTTTGTTGACAGTCAGCGTGTTTCCTGCCAGATCAGCGGCAGCTGTGGTCACGGTTGCGGCGTAGGTGGTGCCGGCAGCCAAATTGGCGTCGGGTTTGAAGGTCGCCGTTTTGTTTTGCGCGTTGTAGCTGACCGTGCCCGTGACGCCGGCCAGCTTGAAGTTGGCCGTCGTGATGGTTAGTGGGTCCATGGCTTCGTCGAATGTGGCATTCACCGAGGTGGTGACTGCAACACCGGGGGCTGATTGAACAGGGTTGACCAACACCACCAGCGGGGCGGTGGTGTCTGCCACGGCGGCCGTGGTCCAGTTCCAGCTGTAATCTGCGGCCAGTGCGTTGGCTGCCAGATCTTCAACACCTCCGTTGCCTCCCTTGACAGTGGCGGTGTACTCGGTGCCAGGTAACAGGTTGGTCAGCGGAATGAACACAGCGTCAACACCCGAGTAGCTGGTGGTGCCTACGACTGCTGTGCCGCTGAGTTTTTGCTTCAGTGAAAAATTGATATTGGTGACGCTCTGGGGGTTGAGTGCTTCGGTGAAGGTGGCGCCAATCCGGGTGTTGATGGCCACATTGTTCGCGCCGTCGGCATTGATGGTGTGGGTGACCCGGGGTGCAGTGGTGTCTGCTGCCAAGGCGGTCTTCCAGCTCCAACTGTAATTGCTGGCCAGGGGGTTGCCTGCCAGGTCAGTGGCCACAGTGGTGATGGTGGCGGTGTATTGGGTGTTGGCCATCAGTACGTTGGTCGGTGCAAATACCGCATTGACACCCGAATAACTGGTGTCGCCTGTCACAGCCGCGCCGCTGACGCTTTGTTTCAAAGTGAAACTGGTGTTGGTGATGCTTAACGGGTTCATCGACTCGCTGAACGTGGCAACCACTTTGGTGTTGATGGCCACATTGCTGGCGCCGTTGACGTTGACGGTGCTGGTCACCATGGGTGCGGTCGTGTCTGCCACCGCGGCGGTGGTGAATTGCCAGGCGAAGTTACTGGCCAGAGCCACACCACTGCTGTTTTTGGCAGCCGTTGTGACGGTTGCAACGCACAGCGTATTGCTGGCAAGAGCGGTACCCACCGGCAAGGTCAACGTGGCGGTATTGTTGTTGGACTGGTAGCTGACGGTGCCACCTGTGATGGCTGCCGCCGCCGGGCAGGCCAGGGTAAAGCTGTCTTTGGTCAGTGTGGACGAGTCCATAGCTTGGCTAAAAGCTGCCGTCAAGAGTTTGGTGTTGGTGGGGAGGCCAATCACATTAGGCAGCGGTGTGACAAAAGTCACCGCAGGCGGTAAAACGACCACGGGCGCAATGCCGCCAGTTCCAAGAATGGTTTCCTGCCCGCCACCGCCGCAAGCAGCCAGAACGGCGCTGAG
>JALNWC010000442.1 GCA_023231075.1 Rhodoferax sp. | reverse complement strand
GGACCTGATCAGTCAGGGCCGACAGCGGCACGGCGCCACCGAGATTGCAGCCAAAGGCCGTGATCACGTAAGCCTTTTCCACCGGAATGCCCAGGGCGATGTAGCGGTCCAGCCAGCCGAGCTGGCGTTCACGCATCTCGGCCACGCTGCAATTGTTGTTGCGCTGCGAAAACGGCTCGGTGGTGTAGAACATCAGCTTGCCGTCCAGGTCCACCTGTTCGCAGGCGCGCGCCCGCTCGAAGCCCTTGTCGTTGAGCCAGAGCGCCGTGTAGCGGGTGCCAGGGCGCTTGGTGATGGCGGCAAACAATTCGGCCGTGTCGGCCATCTGCGGCACCGCGCGCGGACTGACGAAGGACGCCACCTGGATCTGCTTCAGGCCCGAGGCACTCAAAGCGTCAATCAGCGCGGCGCGATCCGCCAGCGGATAGGTTTTTGGCTCCATCTGGAAGCCCTCGCGCGGTCCCTCCTCATGGAACTCGACGGAGGCAGGCAAGTGGCTCATCGCTTGTACATCCTCCGATCAAGCCGGGCTGACTTCGGCCAGCACCTGGTGGCGCTCAACCATGTCGCCGACCCGGCAGCGCAGGCTGCTCAGGCTGCCTTCGAACGGCGCCGTGACGTGCAGCTCCATCTTCATCGATTCGAGCACGATCACGGTCTGGCCGATGGCAACCTTCTCACCGACCGCCGACTTGACCGCCACCACCTTGCCCATCATCGGCGCGCCCAGTTGCCCGCTGGCGGCGGCGTCACCGGCGTCCCCTCCCAGATACGGTTGCGCCGTGAACACGCTGCTGCCCAGCGCACTGGCGAGCTCGACCTGCCCCGCGTCGCCCCGGATCGTCAGTTCCAGCGCCCGCCCGCCACATTGCAGCAGGAAGCGTCCGGCCGCCAGCGGCCGCAGCGTGGCATTCACCTTCTGCTCGCCAATGACCAGCGCATGGCGGCCCTGGTCATCGCGCATCGAAAACCGCACTGGCCATTCCGCCGCGCCGGCCTTCAACACAAGGGCCGGCTGGGGTGCGGCCTGAATCGGCCCAGTGCTCAGGCGCCAGCCTGTGAAACCGTCCCACAGGGTCCAGCAACCCAGCGCGGGCGACTCGGCACGCCGTTGCGCCAGCCAGTGCAGCGCGGCCGCAGCCAGGTGCTCAAGCGGCGGCGCGGCGGGAGCCACCACGCCGCGCTGCGCGTGGCGCTCGTCGATCAGGCGGGTGTGAAATGTGGCGTTGCGCGTCTCCGGCCATTCCAGCAGTTCATGCAGGAACTCCAGGTTGGTGACCAGGCCGATCACCGTGCTTTCGCGCAATCCGGCCACCAGCGCCCGGCGCGCCGACTCGCGGTCGGGCCCGTGCGCGATGAGCTTGGCGATCATCGAGTCGTAGTGCGGCGAGATTTCGTCGCCACTGTCCACCCCGGACTCGATGCGCACGCCCGCACGCGAAAAATCGACCAACTGCAGCCGCCCGGTGGCCGGTAAAAAGCCCGCAGCGGCGTCTTCAGCACACAGCCGGGCCTCAAAGGCATGGCCGCTGCACTGCACGTCGGCCTGCGTCAGGGGCAAGGTACCGGTGTCGGCAAGGCGCAGTTGCAGTTCGACCAGATCGAGGCCGGTGACTTCTTCGGTCACCGGGTGTTCGACCTGCAGGCGCGGATTGACCTCCAGGAAATAATGTTCCTCACCCGTCACGACAAACTCCACCGTGCCCAGGCCGCGGTAGTTCACGCCAGCGGCCAGCTTGACCGCGTCGGCCAGGATGGCTTCACGCAGGCGCGGGCTGAGACCGCTTGACGGCGCTTCTTCGATCACTTTTTGATGGCGCCGCTGCAAGGTGCACTCGCGCTCGAACAGGTGGATGGCGTGGCCCTGGCCATCACCGGCCACCTGCACCTCCAGGTGGCGCACCTGCGGCAGGTAGCGCTCGACGATCAGTTCGCCGTTGCCGAAGGCTTTTTCGGCCTCGCGCATGGCACTCTCGATACGCGACTCCAGCCCCTCCAGCGTCTCGACCACCGCCATGCCACGGCCACCGCCACCCGCCACCGCCTTGAGCAGCACAGGCAGCTTCATGCCACGCACCAGATTCAGCACCTCGGCCGGGTCGGTCATGCCGCTTTCGCTGCCGGGAATGACCGGCACGCCGAGGCGGGCTGCCTCGCGCTTGGCACTGGCTTTGCCGCCGACGCGCTCGATGGTGTCGGCCCGGGGGCCAATGAAGGTCAAGCCGGCCGCATCCAGCGCGCGCACAAAGGCCGGATTTTCCGAGACAAAACCATAGCCCGGATGAACGGCGTCGGCGCCCACGCGCCGGGCCGCCGCGATGATGGCATCGATGTTCAGATAGCTCTCGCTGGGCGCGGCGCCTCCGAGTTCGACCGATTCACCGATCTCACGCACATGGCGGGCAAACCGGTCGGCACTGGAATGCACGGTGGCCACTTCCAGGCCGAGCTTGCGGCAGGTGCGGGCAATGCGGCAGGCGATCTCGCCGCGGTTGGCAATGAGGATTTTCTTAAGCATGCCCAACTCCTGCGGCGAAATGGGTCATCAAGACGGTTTGGATGCGTTGCATGGCTGGCGTCCTGGTTAAAAACGGAAGACACCGAAGGGCGTCGGTTTGGCGGCAGTACGGGATGCGAGGTCGAGCAGCAGCCCCATGGCGTCGCGTGTTTCCACCGGATCGATGATGCCGTCCACCCACAAATTCGAGGAGAAGTTCGCAGCAGGCTGGAAGTCTTCGTAAATCTTGCGTACCGGCGCCTTGAACGCCTCTTCTTCCTCGGGCGTCCACTCCTTTCCCTCGGTCTTGTTGATCTGTTTGCGCACCAGCGCCATCACCGTGGCGGCCTGATCCGGACCCATGATGGCCGCGCGGCCGGTCGGCCAGGCAAACATCGCAGTCGGGTTGAACGGGCGGCCGCACATCGCCAGGTAGCCCGCGCCATAAGAGGCACCCATGATGATGGTGTACTTGGGCACGTTGGCCGAGGCCATCGCCGTGATCATCTTGGCCCCGGCTTTGGCAATGCCCGCCTGCTCGGCGGCGCGCCCGACCATGAAGCCGGTCACGTCGGCCATGAACAGCAGCGG
>JALNWC010000441.1 GCA_023231075.1 Rhodoferax sp. | reverse complement strand
TACTGTCGCGCTTGACCTGGGCAGACTCGATAGCGAAGAGGGCTTGTCGAACGGCAGGGCGATCAAGTTCTCGTTGGTACAACTTTTCCTCGATGCTCTCAATGCTTGGTTGAACAGCCACCTCTTCGTGCGAACTGCGCCGGGTGCGACGAGTCTTCGTCACCGGTTGGATTTCTGTTTCGGTGCTCATCTTTGTCCTCAAGCCGCAAGGCTGGCGAAGTTCTGTTTGACCTGCTGCACCGCAGGCATCACGACTGACAGCAGCTTCTGCCCGAAGCCAAGAAGCAAGCCGATCTTGACGCACTCGATTGCCGCCGACACGAACATGGCATGGCTTTGCACCAGCACCTGATCCACCGGGGTTGCAACCATCCACGTATGGACTTGCTTGAGGAAGAAGTCATGTTCAGGGCCAGTAAGGATGCCACCGATGACGGCCCAAGAACCGACAAACAAGAGTTTGGCCGTCCATCCGGCAGACGCCATCAGCGCACCGCGCAGGAATCGCAGGCTACGGGACACCGCCCCTTCGCCCGTGAAGTGCTCGCGCAATGCCGCAATTGCGGCTCGCTGGGTTTGGTTTTGGAGTTGGGCGCGTTGTTGCTTGGTCAGTTTCATTTCAGTCTCCGCCTGGTCGATTAGTCTTTGTCGATGATCTTGATCTTTGCAACTTCGGCATCAGTCAGCCCCAGGACCGAGTAGTCCGCGCTCATGCCTGAGCGTGTCGGTGCGAAGACCTTTTCGGCAAGTGCATCTGGCTTCCCCGCGAATTCGGCCATCAGCTCGTTCATCAAGGTTGACTTGCCAGAACGCGGCTCATGGGTGGACGGATCGAACATTGCAGAGGGGCCGAACATCGGCGGCTTGTTGTCGTTGGTCATGGTTCCATTCCTTCATCGTTACGGTCTTCATCGTCGGCTTCCTGGCGCACGGCGGGCAACTGCTGGAGCAGCGCCGGCAGCCATTCGTGTACCGTCTCCCACACCACATCGAGATTGATGTCGAAATAGCCGTGGGCCATGCGACAAGCGCATGTTGCGCATACTGCGCCACGGTACTTTGGGGTGCGCCTGTGTGAACTCGGTGTAACCGTCCATCACCTTCGTGGCGGCCTCGCCGATGATGATGAAGTTCATGATGACAGCTTGCTGAGTGCGCTTGTCGGCAAGGAAATCGTCTTTGCCTAGACCCTCCACGAAGCTGCATGCATCCGCTGCGGCCTGCTGTATGTGGTCGATGTAATCAGGAAGACGGTTCTCAGTCATACCGGTTGCGCCTCCGCAAGCACCTTGGCTCGGAACTTCGGCGGCAAGTCGCCTGGTGTCAGCAAATCAACGTGAACACCGAGCAGCGATTGCAGTTCGTCTTGTAAATCGCCCAAATCCAATAGCGTGGCACCAGGCAGCGCATCGACCAACAAATCAAGGTCGCTGCCGTCCCGGTCAGTGCCATGCAGCACCGAACCGAAGATGCGCTGATTCGCCACGCGAAAACGGCTTGCCGCTTCACGGACGGCAATTCGCTTGAGGTCAAGCACGAGTGAGGGTCGCATGATGCACCTTTCCTTATCGAAACTCATTGCAATGGTAAGGGATCGAGAATAATATTTCAAGAACTATTTTCGAGAATCGCAACGCCTTGGCCGTGGCCTTGCGCGAGCTGCAAAGCTTCGAGCTGCGCCGCCGCGTACATGCCGGGCTGAACAAGGGCGAAGCACGGAACGCGCTGGCCCGCGCTGTGTTCTTCAACCGGCTGGGCGAAATTCGGGACTGCAGTTTCGAGCAGCAGCGCTACCGGGCCAGTGGCCTCAACCTGGTAACAGCGGCTGTCGTGTTGTGGAACACGGTCTATTTGGAGCGCGCAGCGCATGCGATGCGTGGCAATGGTCATGACTTCCCCAGTGTGTGCCAGCGCTGCGACAGCGGCTTCTTGGTACAGACCTCGGTGATGTGGTCGTTCTGGCTCATCTTCAGCGTTCGGGTGTTCAACTCCACCACTGCACCGCCAGCACTTTCAGCCTTGCGGATCAGCAATGAAACAAACATACCCGACGCTCGTACCTTGGCACTACGCCCAAAATTCATTTGCATGCCCTTGTAGGACAGCTTCTCTGTCTGGATTGCCCAGTTGAATATATAGACGAACGGTAGCCTTGACAGCATCATTTGCCCGTGTATTGTGAATACATGCAAGGACAAACAAGGAAGCTCAATGCACCACCAAGCACCAAAAGAATTTCCAGAACCACCTAAACCGTTTGGCATGACTTCTGAACATCCAAAGGATGCAGAACAGTGTTGCATCCTATTCACAACACCGGAAATGCGTGCTGGTGCCGTTGGCCGGGTTGTTTCTGAGTTGATGGACATTAGCGACAGCAGTCAAGGAGCCAACCAGTTCGCGCATGGCCTTTGCCTGAAATTCCCGAATGTCGGCTCTGATCCGAGAATCATTGCGATGATCCCGGAGAATCGCATCTTTATTCAGGCAATACATGATCAGTGGCCATACTGGATGCATTTTCTGGTGCCCGACCAAGCTCAGTGGTCATCACTGTTGTTGTGCCTATTGCGAAGTTTGAAAGTGGCAAGGGGAACAGGGGCAAACGCAGTGGCCAGCTATGACGAAGCCGAGTTGGCCGATCTGATGGCTTCGATGTTCGGGTCCATGAGTATTTACCACCACCACATGCAGATTTCGGATAAAAAGAGCAAGAGTATCTTGCGCGTCTCCGTTCGGGCCATCGAATTGGCAATGAACATGCCGGGGAGTCTGCGCGATGTCTGACCTACGAGAAATCGAAAGCAAGAAAGCCAAAGCCATGTTTGAAACATGGGCTACTGAACAAGTAGGTCTGGGCAAATTTCAGGACGAAACGGTGGTTGTCTATCGAAGTATCTGGCAGGCATGGACGGATTGGCTATCTCGCGCAGCGACTTCTTGTCGCGCTTGTACATCCGTCTGACTTTTCCAAACATTTCCATGGTGATTACCTTTATTGCTCCTGCCCAAAAAGTAGGCTGGGCCAGTAAAACACCTGGGTCAGTTTTGAATCGGCACAGTCTCCAAAAGTGGGTCAGTTTTCAGTCGGCATC
>JALNWC010000440.1 GCA_023231075.1 Rhodoferax sp. | reverse complement strand
TGACCGGTGAGACCGACCCGGTGACGGCCCTGGAAAAAATCCTCTCGGGCGAGGCACTGGCCGACACCCGCTTTGACATCACCACCACCCTGTGCAAACTGCGCGACCTGTTCTCGCGCCACTAATTCCGGAGCAACGCATGAACCCCTCCCATGACTGCCGCGATCTGTTGCAGGCAGAACTGCTGGGCAGACCCGCGCCAGCACAAGCCGCCAAGGATCCGCTGCGCCCGGTGCTGGCCAGTTTGCTGGCAGGGCGCTCGCTGAATCAGGGCGTGTTAACGGCCACGCTGGGGCTGTCGGCGTCGGCTTTTGAGACGCTGTGGCAGGACTACTTTCCCGGCCCGCAGCTGAACCTGGTCAACGGCCCCGGCGAAGTCATCGTCGAGCTGGAAGACCTCTTGCATCTATTGTTGGAATACCGTGTCGGCGTGCGTGAATCCGAAGTCTGGCTGGCCCACATCGTGGCCTACAGCTGCTGTGGCCGCAATCACCTGTGGCAGGACCTGGGCCTGGCCAACCGGGCTGAACTCTCACACCTGATGAACACCGCCTTTCCGGCGCTGGCCGACTTGAACAGGGGCGACATGAAATGGAAGAAGTTCATTTACCGCCACTATTGCTCCCGGGAAGGCATTTACGTCTGCCCGGCACCATCGTGTAGCGAATGTGCGGATCACGCCAAATGTTTTGCCCCCGAGGTCTAGGAGACTGGGCGGCAGAGCGGGCTGCGCAGGTAAAGGAGGAGCCCGCGCAGCGGGCGGGGGACACGGAGCAGCCCGCTCTGCCGCCCAGTCTCACAGCCGATAGTGAGGCCCAAGTAAGATGGCACCATGCTTCTGAACGACAGTGACCTACAAGCCATTTGGTTAACCGCCCGCCTGGCCGGCATCGTGACGCTGATCCTGCTGCTGGTTGGCACACCGATGGCCTGGTGGCTGGCACGCAGCAAAGCCTGGTGGAAAGGGCCGCTGGGCGCGGTGGTGGCGCTGCCGCTGGTGTTGCCGCCCTCGGTGCTGGGTTTTTACCTGTTGTTGGCGATGGGGCCGAATGGCCCGGTCGGGCAATTCACCCAGTCGCTGGGCCTGGGCACCCTGCCGTTCACTTTCTGGGGCCTGGTGATTGCCTCGGTGTTTTACTCGCTGCCCTTCATGGTGCAGCCCTTGCAAACGGCTTTTGAGGCCATCGGTGATCGCCCGCTGGAGGTGGCGGCCACCTTGCGTGCCTCGCCGCTGGATGCCTTTTTTACCGTGGCCGTGCCGCTGGCGCTGCCTGGCTTCCTGAGCGCAGGCATCCTCACCTTCGCCCACACGGTGGGTGAATTTGGCGTGGTGTTGATGATTGGCGGCAATCTGCCGGGCATCACCCGGGTGGCCTCGGTGCAAATTTACGACCATGTGGAAGCCATGGAATACATGGCTGCGCATCGCCTCTCGGCGGTGATGCTGGTGTTCTCCTTCCTGGTGCTGCTGGCACTCTACGCCTGGCGACCCGCCCCGAAGAAAGGGGCTTGACATGGCAGGTATTCAAGCCCGTTTCAAGCTCGACTGGCCGGGCTTCACGCTCGATGTGGATCTGGATTTGCCAGCGCGTGGTGTCACCGCCCTGTTTGGCCACTCGGGTTCCGGCAAAACCACGCTGCTGCGTTGCATTGCCGGGCTGGAGCGTGCCCCCCTGGGCCACTTGGTGGTCAACGGCGCGGTCTGGCAGGACGATGGCCACCCGGGCCAGCGCGACGGCGGCCACTGGCTGCCCACCCACCAACGGCCCCTGGGCTATGTGTTTCAGGAAGCCAGTTTGTTCCCCCACCTCACGGTGATGGGCAACCTGCGTTACGGGCTCAAACGTTCCGCCGGGGTGCCACGCGTCAGTCTGGATCAGGCGATTGAATTGCTGGGCATCGCCCCGCTGCTGGACCGCAAACCCGACCAGCTGTCTGGCGGCGAACGCCAACGCGTGGGCATGGCGCGTGCGTTGGCTTTGAGCCCCAGCCTGCTGCTGATGGACGAACCGCTGGCCGCGCTGGACTTGAAGCGCAAACAGGAAATCCTGCCCTACCTGGAGCGCCTGCATGCCGAGCTGGAGATTCCGGTGCTTTATGTCAGCCATTCACCGGACGAAGTGGCGCGGCTGGCCGACCACCTTGTGGTTTTGGATGCGGGCCGTGCGGTGGCGGCAGGGCCGTTGAAGGACACCCTGGCCCGGCTCGACCTGCCGATTCACCTCGGTGAAGACGCCGGTGTGGTGCTGGATGCCGTGGTGGCCGAGCGCGACACGCAGTGGCACCTGGCCCGCGTCGAATTCCCCGGCGGCAGCCTGTGGGTGCGCGACGGCGGCCACGCCCTGGGCCAGACGGTGCGGGTGCGCATTCTGGCGCGCGATGTCAGCATTGCGCTGGCGCCGACCAGCGGCACCAGCATCCAGAACTGCCTGCCTGCCACGGTGGCGCAATTGGCCGGTGACCACCATCCGGCGCTGTCGCTGGTGCGGCTTACCGTGGGTGGCTCCCCCTTGACGGCGCGCCTGACGCAGCGCTCGGCCGTCGGGCTGGGCCTGGCGCCGGGCATGGCGGTCTGGGCGCAGATCAAGGCGGTGGCCTTGATTGGCTAGCAGAAACCCTTGCCCTGGGTGCCGTCATACCATGCGGCCATACTGTCTGTGATGGGCACGACCGGTGCCAAGAAAGACCCGCCATGAAAGTCCCTTCCGCAACGCCCCACCCTGCCATTCCGTCGATGACCGCGGGCTGGACGCAATTCACGCGTCTGCTACACAAAACCCCGGCCCGGCTCAATCTGGCGCTGCAGGGCGGTGGCGCGCACGGGGCCTTTACCTGGGGCGTTCTGGAGGCGCTGCTCCAGCAGCCGGCGCTGACCTTTGAGGGCTTGAGCGGCAGCAGTGCCGGCGCCATGAACGCCGTGGTGTTTGCCGACGGCTGGATGAAGGGCGGACGCGAGGGCGCGGGCCAGGCGCTGGCCGGATTCTGGACCGAAATCGGGCAGCAGATGCCCTGGATACCCATGACCCGTGGCGAGGACGACGCCGTCAATTTGACGCCCGCCACCAAGATGATGACCCACTGGGCGGGTTATTTTTC
>JALNWC010000439.1 GCA_023231075.1 Rhodoferax sp. | reverse complement strand
GTCTGATGATGCAGTATTCGCGGAAAACGGCGAATAACCGATGGCTGGAGAAAATCTTCGTTGGAAAAAATATTGCCATCGCCCAATGAGGGATGGGGTTTTCGGTCAAGCACTATATAAGAAATATGCCTCTAGACCTTGTATATCTTGCGTAAGAAGCTATAAATAATGTAGCAGAAAGGGCGCCTCTTGGGCGTCCTTTCTGTTGTCTCCAATGTGCCCAGGTGATCTGGGTACACAAGTCCTATCAGCTGCAGCTGGCTGGCGCATCCCCATCCTTGGCACCCTTCATCAGGAACGCCTTGATGTCCTCCATGAGCTCCTGATCGGGCGTATCGGCATACTTCTCAGCGGCCTTGTTGCCTGACTTGATGCTGGCCCGGTAAGCCTTGCTCACATACCTGCTCACCGTGTCCTTGCCCTTGGCATGCTTGTCTGCCTTCAGATAAGCCGCCCAATCCGCCTTCGTCTTGGTGCTGGGGTTGATGGAGCCAATCGGCGAGGCCACATGGCAAGACGTGCAGACACTGCGGTAATACACACGCCCACGCTTCCAGTCTGCGTCATAAGCTTGCGCCGAGAAAGAAGCGCCCACCAAAGCGAGCAGGGCGGCAACGGGTAAAACTTTCGAGAACTTCATGATGACTCCTAAAAATTGAAGGGGATAAATGGTGATTCGGCTTAACCGATCTCTTCCCAGCCGGTGACCATGGCCTTGACCTGGGAGGTCAGCTTGTGCCCGGTGGTCGCCAGATACAGGTGGGAGACCAGGAAGGCCAGCATCAAAAACGCGCCAATGACATGCCCGGTGGCCACCCACTGCAACTGCAGGCCAGTCAGGCCCCAGGCGGCCCAGTCGGCGTAGAACAAATACAACCAGCCCGTCACCCAGATCAGCGGACTCAGCAGCGTCAAAACAGCCAGGTAAGTCAGGCGTTGCAGCGGGTTGTGCTTTTGCACGGAGGTCGGCCTGAACGGATGCGGCTCGTCCTTGAAGATGCCCGATGAGTAGTAGTTCATGATCGCCACCACTTTGTCTGTGGTGGGAATGTACTGGCGCCACTCGCCGGTCGTCACATGCCAGAAGATGGCAAACACCCACAGCCCCACCAGCGACCAGGCGGCAATGGTGTGGTACCCCACCGCTTTCTCAAAGCCGAACAGCTTGTAGGTGCCGTGAATCTCGAAGCCCGACACCATCAGGAAGATGATCAGGGCCGCCTGCGTCCAGTGCCAGAAGCGCTCGAAGCCTTTGAATAAATACACACGTTCAGTCATTTTGATGCTCCTTGGGTTTTGCCCCGTGAAACGATACGAATCGCGCCATGTCCCAGCACGCCCAGCAGCGTCAGCAGCACCAGGCCCCAGCCCAGCTTGTCAAGCAGCGGGTTGGCATGGCTGCCTGGCATGTAAAGGCCGGGCAGTCCGGCCAGGCGGCCGTCTTTGGCGTGGCATTGCACACAGCCCAGCGCCTTGTCCTTGGGCGCCACCATGTGGGTGATGGGCCAGTCCATCTGGGTCTTGACGAAGCCAAACTTGCCAGAGTAGGGCACGCCCGAGACCTTCACCCCCGCCTCAAGGGCTTTGTTCCACTCCAGGTTCTTCCAGTAGCCGGTGTCATCATTGCCCGCAGTGTGCGGGGTCAGCAGGGTCATGTTGACGGTGTCATAGGGCTGCTTGCCGCCAAAGCGCTTGACGGGCCAGACCATGGATTTGCCGTCGCTCGGGCTGCCACTCAGCGTGTTGATGTGGGTCACGGGTTGGCTGAGGTCAAGCTTGTCGGTCTTCAAGGTGTAGTTGACCTGGCCGTTGAACCACACATAGCTGGGTTTGACGTTTTCGGCCATGATGAAGTCGCCCTTGCGGGACTCATAGATGAGGTGCCCCTTGGCGTCACGTTTCTCGATTTGTTTGCCGTTGGCATCGCGCTGGCCTGCGGTGGACCAGTCCCAGTTCATCTTGGTGGCAATGCCGCCGCGGGCGAACTCGGGGATGTGGCAGGTCTGGCAGGCCAGTTTGGTGGCATGCTGGTTCAGGCGGGCCTCTTTCTTGTGTGGGCCGTTGCCGTGGCAGGACACACAGGTCTCGGGGGTGGCGTTGTCCGTGGCGCCGCGCAGGTGGGCCCCCTTGGTGTCTTTGGCTGTGGGTGTGTAGCGGCTGCCCGCGACATCGTGGCTGGAGGTCTTGTGGCAGGTGCCGCAGGTGAAGTCCAAGCCCGCGGCGTCCATGTGCACGTCAAGGGATTTCTCGGGTGCGGCCAGGGAGCTGTCCATGTCGCCGTGTTTGACGCCATCACCGCCGCCGCCGTTGAAGTGGCAGGCGCCGCAGGTGTCGCGGCTGGACTTGCCGACTTTCTGGGCGATCTTGCTCAGGTCAATGGCTTTGAGGATCTTGCCCGAGCCGGGCGGGAACTCCATGTCTTTGGTGACCACGTTGCCCGCCAGTCCAGAGGGCTTTTTGTAGACGCCGGTGGTGTCGTGGCAGACCATGCAGTCCACGTTTTCTTCCGACTTGAAGTCAAAGCTGGCATCTTTCCAGCCGTAACCGACGTGGCAGCTGTTGCAGGCGGCTTCGTTGGAGGCAATCGAGATGCAGAAGTTGTTGACGACGTTCTTTTTGCCCAGCAGCTGGTTGGTGTCGGGGTTTTTGTATTCCCAGGTCCAGTGTTTGGTGCGGTGGATCTGGCCTGCGGCTTCGGTGTGGCAGCCCAGGCAGGCTTTGGTGACTTCTGGCCCAGTGGCAAATTCACGCTGCAGTTCCTTGAACTTGCTGTGGTCTGCCGTGGTCGTCAGCTTGACGGGCTTGGGGTCTTCCGCTTGGGCGGTGCTCACACCACCCAGCATTGCCAGCCCCAGCCAGCCAGCCAGCCAGAGCATCCGGATAAAACGCGTTGAACCAGAATTTGACTTGGGCCTCATGGGTAACCTTTCTTTGTGGCGTTTGGCAACACCTAACTTTTGGTGCTGCAATTCTTAATATTTTTACATCAGCATGTATTGATGTAAATCAAAGAATGATGTCAGGCGCGATAACTAGAATGACCTTAAGCTCAGTCCGATTTCTTTTTTTGAAGCGGAGTGACGCTAGCAAGGCAGAATTGACGAGCATGATGGAACGAACC
>JALNWC010000438.1 GCA_023231075.1 Rhodoferax sp. | reverse complement strand
TGTGGTTCAGAATGGCCTCGGCCAGGATGCTGCGGGCCGAGTTGTGGGTGCATAAAAATAGCACGTTTAATGGTTTGTCAGTCATGGTGAGCGCCTTTCGTGGGTTGGGTGAGGGAGGGTAAAAGGGGGTGTGGCCGGCTTGGCCGTCAGTTGCAAAAGGCGCGCAACCCCGACGGGCTCGTCGGTGCGCAGCGGCACCAGCGCGGTGCGTGTTGCGTGCTGTTGGCTCACGCGGTCAATTTCGCGCCACTCGTTGGCGGCGCGCTGGCGCAACAAAGGCGAGTTGAGCGGCGCGGCCAGGCCGACCGCCGCCACGCTGTGGTTGATGACCCAGGCCCAGGGCGTGATGCCGGCGCGCTGCAGGTCGGCCTGCAGGTTGGCGGCTTCCAGTACCGGGGTGGTCTCGGCCAGCGTGACGATCAGCACTTTGGTTTGTTGGGGGTCTTGCAACTGCATCATGGGCGTGGTGAAGCGGGCGCCCGCGCCCATCTGGCGCGCCACATCGCGGTGGTAGGCGCCGGTGGCATCGAGCAGCAGCAGGGTGTGGCCGGTGGGCGCGGTGTCCATCACGACAAACTTCTTGCCGGCCTCGCGGATCACGCGCGAGAACGCCTGGAACACCGCAATTTCTTCGGTGCAAGGCGAGCGCAGGTCTTCTTCGAGCATGGCACGGCCCGCCGCGTCGAGCTTGGCACCCTTGCCGGCCAGCACCTGCGCGCGATAGGTTTCGGTGACTTCATGCGGGTCGATGCGGCTCACCGTGAGGTGGTCCAGCGTGCCGTGCAGCGTCTCCGCCAAGTGTGCGGCCGGGTCGGAAGTGCTCAGGTGCACGTCCAGACCGCGCGTGGCCAGTGCCACTGCCACCGCCGCGGCCAGGGTGGTTTTGCCGACGCCGCCCTTGCCCATCAGCATGACCAGACCGTGCCCCGCGACGGCGATCTCGTCAATCAAGGCACCCAGGCTGACTGCGCTGAAGGGCGAGGTCTCAACTGGCACCTCCGGCGTGGCGGGCGCGATGGGTTGGCTGCCGAGCAATTGTTTCAGGGCAGGCAGGCCATACAGGTTGAACGGCTTGAGCGCGATGTGTTCGGTGGGCAAGTCGCGCAAGGCGTCGGGCAGTTGTGCCAGCACGGCCTGTTCCCGCCTGAAAATGGCCTGTGCCAGCGGGTCGTGCGCCGCTTCGGATTCAGGAAACACGCCATTGATCACCAGATGCAGCTGGCGCAGCCCGATGTCGAACAACTCTTTGTGGGTGCGCGCGGCTTCGTTCAGGGTGCTTGCCTGCGCCCGTGCCACCAACACCATGCGGGCTTTTTGCGGGTCGGTCAGGGTATTGACTGCAGCCTTGTACCGGGCACGCTGCTTTTCCAGTCCGGCCAGCGGCCCCAGGCAGGAGGCATCGCCCTTGCCGGTTTCCAGAAAACCGCTCCAGGCGCCGGGCAACTGCAGCATGCGGAGGGTGTGGCCGGTGGGCGCGGTGTCGAAAACAAGGTGGTCGAAGTTTTGAGTCAGGGCGCCATCGGTCAGCAAGGCGGTGAATTCGTCAAAGGCCGCAATTTCGGTGGTGCAGGCGCCTGAGAGCTGTTCTTCGATGCTGTTGACAATGGCCTGCGGCAAGACGCCGCGCACCGGCCCGACGATGCGGTCGCGGTAGGCTTTGGCGGCGGCCTGCGGGTCGATCTCCAGCGCGCTCAAGCCTGGTACCTCGGCCACGGCGGTGACCTGGTTGCCGATCGTGACGCCAAACACCTGGCCCACGTTGGACGCCGGGTCGGTGCTGACCAGCAGCACGCGCAGGCCATCCAGCGCCAGCCGGATGGCCGTGGCGCAAGCCAGCGATGTTTTGCCCACGCCGCCCTTGCCGGTAAAGAACAAAAAGCGGGGTGGCTGGTCGAGAAATTTCATCTGCGTGAGGCTTTTGACTTAGCAGCAGGCGCCGCCCGAGCAGCACCCGCCGGTCTTTGTGGCGGCACTGGCATCCGAGTCGGGCGACGCTGTGCTTGGGGTGTCCAGCCAGCGCGCCAGATCTTCACGCACCGGGTAGCGTCCGGCAAAAGCGACTTCGCCGTCGACCAGGGTGATCGGCAAGGCAGACTCGCCAGAGCGCGCCAGCAAGCCCTTGACTGCTGCGTTGTCGGCAAAGGCCATGGGCTGCTGGGCCAGGTTGAAACGCTCCACCAACAAACCGTTTTGTCGGGCCCAGTCCAGATCGGCCGCGAAGCTGACCAAGGCCTGGTCCACCTCGGTGCCACAAACGCCGCTGCTGCAGCACAGTGCGGGGTCGAAAACCTGTATCTTTTTCATGTTGACTTCCTTGGGTTTGAAAAATGGCGTGCGTCAGAATCGGCGACCTGACGGGCGGTTTCAGGCGCAGATGGGATCGAGGCAGGTCTCAAGGCACAGCTCGGGGTGACCGGCGCAGCATTCGGCGGTCAGGTAGCCGATCAGGTCCTGCATCAGCGCCAGGTTGGCACGGTAGCGCTGGTAGCGACCCTCTTGCACCGCGGCGACGAGTTGTGCATGGGCCAGGGCCTTCAGGTGAAACGACAAATTGGTCGGGGGCACGTCGAGTGCCGCGCCAATTTCACCTGCCACCAGCCCCTGCGGGCCAGCTTTGACCAGCAAGCGGTAGACGTCCAGGCGCACGCCCGAGGCGAGTGATTCAAAAATGGTGGTGGCAAGTGATGTATCCATAGGTCCAATGATACAACAATTATTGAACTATTGAATCATTTGGTCAGCCTGTTTCTAGGATGATGGCTTGAACACTAGTGGGAAATCGGAAATCCTGGGCGTTGCCGTCAAGCCCTCACACGGCGACGCCGAACAACCTGCCCACCCCGGACGTGAGAGCCATGGCCAATACCCCCCAGAACGCCACCCGGAGAATCCCCTTGACGATGCCGGCACCTCCCGTGTAGGCCGCCAAACCGCCCAAAATCACCAAAAACAGCAGCGATGTGGTCGCCACCGCGGGTGTCAGGACCGCGTAGGGGGCGAGCCAGGCGATCAACAAGGGCAAGCTCGCACCGACGACAAACGACAATGCCGACACCAGCGCCGCCTGCAAGGGATTGGCGCTCACGGTCTCGGAGAGGCCCAGTTCATCGCGGGTGTGGGC
>JALNWC010000437.1 GCA_023231075.1 Rhodoferax sp. | reverse complement strand
TTCAAGTCCTCTTCGTTGCGGACCAGTCGGACGGTAAACGGGAGCAGCTCCTCGGGCATGGCTGGTGCAGTGGGCGCGTCGAAACGCGATGGGACCGTGTTGAAACTGAAGGCCGTGTTGGCAGTAGCATGGTGGATCATGGTGATTTTCCTCGCAAAAGTTGAGTTGAACAAGCCGCATGGGCCGAACTGACCCATTCGACGCATTCGAGTTTACTTTTGCGGCAGGCGATGTCCAGCAACTGTTAAATGCTATTTAATAAATAGCAGATCGTACTTTGACAGAATATGCCGATAGCCTTTTGTGCATACACAGCACCGCCTGGTCCTTGCTCAGCAGCAGGGCCTGGTGCCCCGCCGCCAGGTCAATGAACTTTCGGTGGCGATCCATTCGAGCTTGAGCGCGGCCAGCGCCGATTTGAGTGGGCGCGCGGCGGGGTCGTCAAAAACAAAGGCGTCGAGCACCACCCGGGAAAAATTGGGGTCAGAGCACACGATCACATTGGGGGCATTTCGCCTTGACGCTGTGACAACCAAAAAAACAGCCACTGCCGACCAAGGACTGGTCAGCAGTGGCTGCGTTATCGGCCTGCAGCGTTCAGGCCAAGCCTTTGCGCTGCAGAACGCGAAGCGCGGGGCTTAGGAACCGATCACACCACCGTCGTTTTTGGTGATGATGACCGTGGCCGAGCGTGGCAGGGCCGTGCCACCTTCCGGCCAGTGGCTGTTGCCGTTTTCGCCCGGGTGCTGGACGTTGATGAACAGGGTCTTGCTGTCCGGGGTGAAGGTCAGGCCGGTCACCTCGCACTCTTTCGGGCCGGCAAAGAAGCGGCGGATTTCCTGGGTGACCGGATCAGCGGCCAGCATCTGGTTGTTGCCTTGGTTGGCATAGTTGCCGGTGTTGCTGTAGCCACCATCGGTCTCGATCCAGAGGCGGCCGGACTGGTCAAAACCCAGACCGTCGGGGCTGTTGAAGGTGTTGGCGGCGGTCACATTGGCCGATCCCTTGTTCAACGGGTTGGTCTGGTCCATGGTGGGGTTGCCAGCCAGCACGAACAGATCCCATTCGAACGTCAGCGCAGCAGCGTCGTTGCCGGCTTCGCGCCAGCGAATGATCTGGCCGTAACGGTTGGCGGTACGCGGATTGGCGTCGTCGGTGACAGTGCGGCCCGAATTGTTGGTCAAGGTCACGTAGACCTCGTTGGTTTTCGGGTGCACGGCCACCCACTCCGGGCGGTCCATCTTGGTGGCGCCCACGGCGTCGCCCGCCAGACGGGTGTTGACCAGAATTTCGGCCAGGCTGCGGCCGGACAAGGCGGGGTTGGCCGTGGTCAGGGGAATCCACTCGCCCGTGCCCATGAAGTCGCCGGTGGCGGCGCCGTCGTTGAACTTGCCCACGTACAGCGTACCGCTGTCCAACAGGTTGCGGTTGTTCAGCATGTCGCCTGCCACATACTTGTCCGTGGACACGAACTTGTAGATGTAGTCGTTGGCCTGGTCGTCACCGGTGTAGACCACCACGCGACCATCGGCGGCGATGGCGTAAGCGGCGTTCTCGTGCTTGATGCGGCCCAGTGCGGTGCGCTTCTTGGGGGTCGAGGTGGGGTCGAACGGGTCAATTTCGACGATCCAGCCAAAACGGTTGGCTTCGTTCGCCTCTTTTTTGTAGTCGAAACGGTCGTGGAACACTTCCCAACCGTAACCGGTGCTACCGGAAACCAGGCCGTAACGCTTCTGGGCAGCGGTGCGGCCGTCCACGGTCGGCTCGACGGTGGTGCCGAAGTTGTTGTTCCAGTTTTCCTCGCAGGTCAGGTAGGTGCCCCACGGGGTGTAGCCATTGCCGCAGTTGTTGATGGTGCCGAGCACGATGGTGCCGGTCGGGTCGGCGCTGGTCTGCAGCAGGGCGTCGCCAGCGGCGGGGCCCGTCAACAGCATGGGGGTGGACGAGGTGATGCGGCGGTTGTACTGGGAATCCAGCACCACATTCCACTTGCCAGCGGTGCGCTTGATGTGGATGACCGAGCAACCCCAGGCGTTGATGGCCTTGTTGACGCGCTCCAGCGTGTTGGCTGGGGCGGCGGTGGCGCCAAACAGCGTGTCGTAACCCGCCGAGGAGGTGGTGCTGTACTCGTGGTTCATCACCAGCAGGCCTTCGTCGCTCGACTTGCCGTCGATCGGGAAGAAGTGAATGCCGTCGTGGTTGTCGCCCACTTGGCGGGCCTGGTCGGCCGCGGTTTCGCTGCCGTCGCCGGCCCAGGTGGAACCCGGGCCGGTGGAGAACAGCGGGGTGCCCCAGGGGACGAACGCGGTGGCGGTGTAACCGGCAGCCACGCTCACGCCGTCTTCGGTGTAAGCCGTGATGGCGGTAAAACCGAGCGTGGGTTCGGGTTCAGGTGCGGGTGCGGGTGCGGGGGGCAGGGGGTCGTCGTCACTGCCGCCACAAGCCGTCAGGCCGGCGGACAGGAAAGCCACGGTGGCGGCGGATGCGCCGGTCTTGACGATGAAGCCGCGGCGGCTGACGGCGCGGTCGACGACTTGTTGGAAATGCTCGTTGGCACTCAGGTTGGTCGGCATGTCATCTAAGTCGAGGGGTTTGTTCACGAAAACGCTCCTAGGTGTGGGGGGAAAAATTGAAACAGGGCAAACGCCCTGTCGCAAGCAGGCCATTCTAGGAATGGCTTATGACAAATCAGCGACAGGTGAAGGGCTGGGCGCAGAGCAGCTGACGCCGGTCTCGCCCCATTCGGGGTGAATGTTTTGACAGGGTGCTTAAGCGCTTAGCGCGGACTGCACACGCACCGACAGGGTGAGCAGCCTTTTGTGCATGCACAGCACCGCCCGGTCCTTGCTCAGCAGCAGGGCCTGGTGGCTGACGGCCAGGTCAATGAACTTCTGGTCATCGGGGTCGCGGCAGGTGACGCTGGCCTTGGGTGCGGTGTCGACCAGCGTGGCCTGACCGTCGAACTGGGCCAGCACGTGCTTGGCCGTGACCTGGTAAAAAACCATGCGCGGCATGATTTTGGGGTAACACAGCACCCGCGTCAGCTCGTCGCGCATGGCCTTGGTGGCGATCCATTCGAGCTTGAGCGCGGCCAGCGCCGATTTGAGCGCGCGTGCGGCGGGGT